>JBFFJL010000223.1:0-6327 GCA_041555955.1 Nevskiaceae bacterium | reverse complement strand
CGGGCCTTCTGGCTCAGCGAGCGCAGCGCACTGTCCGTCAGTTCCAGCACCGCGGCGAGCGACGACAACGCGCCGGCGCCCAGACGAGCCGGATGCAAGCGGTCCTTCGCCTCTTCGCCGAGATGTTGAGCATCCACGATCGTCTGATCCAGATCGCGAGCCAGATAAGCCTTCAATTCCTGTCCCCGCTCTGCACTGAATTCCCCCAGTGCACTGGCCTGTTCATGCGCCTTGTCCAGCGCAACTGCCATCGCGTCGCGCCCCCGGTCTTTTCCCGCCAGATAGAGTTCCTTGAATTTGGCTGCGAGCTTGTCGTACTGCTCTTCCAACTTGTTCCTGTCCTGCGGCGCGTTATCCATGGTCTGTCTCCGGCCATCACAACATGAAAGGCAGTCCCGTCATTCGGGTCGCCTTTCTCCAGCATCGGCAGTCAATCGCTGTCGATGCTCCTTCGCATGAACTATGGTCCTGCATGTAGGTGACAGGCAAGCTGACGCACGAGGGCGAGAACACTGCTGACGTGGTCCCGCTCGAAGCCGCCTGGGCACTCGCTCTGAATTGAGGACGACCGCAAAGAAGTCCCACTGTACGCCCTCCTGCATCACGCGATGTGTTTCACGGCGCCGGGTGACGATCATCTTGATTGCGGATAGCCTAGAACCTAGGCGCACGATCGCGATTGAGACCTTTTCAAGCAGCTGCAACCCTGGGCGGAACACGATGGCGACTGGCTGGGCTCAAGACGGGGCGGTTCAGGATCAGATCGACGCAACGGTCAAAGATGCCGTTGAACGCGCCCGCAGCACCTTGCCTTCCGGCCCGAGCCTGACGCATTGCGCGGAGTGCGAAGCTGAAATCCCCGAAGGTCGGCGACAGGCCATTCCCGGCGTGCGCCTGTGCGTGAACTGTCAGGAAGTAGCAGACGGCAGAACCAGCGCTTTCAGCGGCTATAACCGCCGAGGCAGCAAGGACAGCCAGTTGCGCTGATTCGGCCGCGCCGCTGCTGCATCCTGAAGCGGTAGCGGTTGACCGGCGTCAATGCATATGGAGCCGGCGTCCCCGATGATCTGCCTAAGCCCGTGCATGCTTGGAACCTTGATCATGTTCAGCAACCTGTTGCGCCGCTCTCTGGTCCTACTGTCGATTCTCACGCTGCCAGCGATGGCTCAGGCAGCCACCAGCGCGCCTTCGACCCCACCCGCTCAGAACGCTCACACTGTGCTGTCCGACCTGGACAGTCGTGTCGATGAATTGCAGACGCTGCTGAACGCGGTGCGCGACGCCGAGGGCGAGCCGCAGCGTCAGATCGCGATGCACACACACTGGCAGGCCCTGCAGGACTACATGGCCGCCTCGCTGACCATGGCCGTTGGCAAGGCCGGAAGTGCAAGCGGAGCCGCGGGCTGCCAGGTGGTCAGTGGTGCCTGGGCAGGCCTCGCGTTCCCCGGTCAGATCCGGTCGGACGATTACCTGAAGGCCATGCAGGCCCAGATGGGCAAGATGCGGGAAGGACTCGTCGGCCTGCACGCGGCAGCGAATGACCCCGAGACACTGAACACCGCCTTGCAGGCAAACTGGCAGACGAACTATCAGTTCCTCCAGAGCATGCGGGGCTTGGACTGGATGTTCAGCGGCTGGACGCCCGCCAGCCCTGGCGACCAGACATTGCCGGATCCGAAGTCGGAAGGCGCGCAGACGATGCAGACCTACTGCTCGATCTGCCATGCCATCCCGGACACTCGCCTGCACACCGCGGAAGAATGGACCGCGGTGATGTCGACGATGACCCGGCACATCACGACGTCCGACAGCGGTATCCCGGTCTGCGTACAGGTTCCGACCGGCGAAGAGCTGAAGGCGATCGGCAACTATCTGGTGAAGTACGCGCGCTAAGAACCCTCTTGTGCCCAGCTAGACGACGGGTGGCCCATACCGGGCCATCCATTCCACCACGTGATCGACGAACGCGCGCAAGCGCGCTGACATGACGTTGCGGTCGCGGTACATCAGATAGATCGGCCGCGGCTGTCCGTACCAGTCGGGCAGTACCGGCGCCAGCTCGCGCTGTGTCTGCGACGGCGCCAGAAAGTAGTAGTCCGGCACCAGAACGATGCCGAATCCGGCGTGGGCGGCATCCAGCGCAACCTGGATATCGTTGCTTTGAAAATACGGCTGCGGCTGAATAACGCATTGCTCGCCGGACCGCCGATGGGTCAGATTCCAGCGATTCATGGGGCTCGCCACCACCAGCGACTGCGCCACCAGCTCGCGTGGGTGCGTGACCGGCGACGACTGCTGCAGATACGCCGGCGCGGCGCACAGCGCCAGACGGGTCTGGCCGATCGGCCGCGCGATCCACTGACGACTGTCCTGCGGCTCACCCACCCGGATCGCGGCGTCCAGCTGCTGTTCGATCATGTCCTCGTAGTGATTGGAGACCTGCAACTGCAGACGCACACCGGGATAGCGCCGCATGAAGTCGAAGTAGCACGGCCCCATCCACTGCTGCGTCAGGTTGACCGGCGCGGTGATCCGCAACGAGCCGCTGAGACTGGTGCGAGCGTCGTCCAGGTTGGCGGTCACCGCAACCAGATCCTCCAGCAGCGGACCGCACGCCGAGAAATAACGCTGCCCCGCTTCGGTCAGCGCGAAGTGGTGGGCGCTGCGCTCCAGCAGGCGACACCCCAGCGTGCGCTCCAGGGTCTGCAGACGCCGGCTCAGCGTGGCAATGGGCACGCCGAGGGTCGCGGAGGCCGCGCGCAGGCTGCCGAGCTGCACCACCTGATGGAACAACTGCAGATCATCGAGGGACGGTTTTGATTTCATATATGGGAATAAAAGCTCCACTTATGTGGCTTACCGATCATATATGAAATCTATAAGCTGCCCCCGTCACCTCTGGAGGCCGCTCATGGCACGCAACGAAACCACCGTCTGGACTCTCGTGGTCGCTGCAACCTTTTTCTGGGGCAGCAATTTCAACGCGGGTCACGCCATCGCATCGCAGCTACCGCCGCTAACCGCGGCCGGCGAACGCTTCGGCATCGCGGTCCTGCTGTTGCTGCTGATGCGCGCCTGGCAGCGACGGCCAGAGTCAACGCTGTCGCCGACCACCATGCTGCATCTTGGCGTGCTGGGCCTGCTCGGTGTGTTCGGCTTCAACTACGCCTTCTTCACGGCGCTGCATACCACCTCGGCGCTCAACGCCGCGCTGATCATGTCGCTGTCGCCGCTGCTGACCGCACTGCTGTCGTCCTGGCTGCTGCGCACGCCGCTGCCACTGCTTCAGCTGACGGGCATCGGCATCGCTTTTGCCGGCGTCACGCTGGTGATTACCGGCGGCCATCTGAGCGCCGTCCGCGTCGCCATCGGCGACCTGTGGATGCTGATCGCGTGCCTGACCTGGAGTCTGTACAGCGTGCTGCTCAAACGCCATGCCGCGCACGTGCCGGCATCGCAGCAGGCGCGATGGAGCATTTCCGCTGGGGCCCTCGCACTGATCGCCATGGCGCTGTGGCAGGACGAACCGGTGACGCTGATCCGCGACCAGGGTCCGCAGGTGTGGAGCATCCTGCTCTACATGGCGCTGTGCGGCACCGTGCTGGCTTACATCTTCTGGCTGCACGGCGTCCACGCGCTGGGTCCGCATCGGGCGGCGATGGCCTTCAACCTGGTGCCGGTGTTCACGCTGTTGATCAATCTCGCTATGGGCACCTGGCCGCGCCCGGAACAGTTCGCGGGCCTGTTGCTGGTCCTCGGCGGAGTCCTGGTGGCGAGCGGCTGGAGGCCTCAACGGCCGGGCACCCGGAAACCAGGGAAGGCCACAGCAGCAACCTGTGGCGAACCCGGCTAGCACCGGTCAAGTCGCAGAAGTCATCCTGAAGAGCACGAGGCGCACCGGGCCTACCAGCTCGAACTGGCGCCGCCGCCCCCGGAACGCCCGCCGCCGGAGGACGAAGAGGAGCTCGAGCTTCCCGACGAAGACGATGAGCGGCGGCTGGCGTGATACGCCGGCGTGTACTCGTATACGCCCGGCGAGTTTTCCCTCAGGTGCCCGATGCGAATCATCTCGGCACGTCGCCGCGCCAGCTTCTCGAGAAACTGCCGATAGATGTCCGGCGACGCATAACGTCGCCCTGAAACGTAGGCGACCAGTGCCATCAGCGCCGGGATCGAAATGACGGCGACGACAAACCCCATGATCGACATTGCCGCCAGCAGAAACACGAAAACACCCGGATTGATCGACAGGAAGCATTGAACAAATACATTCCCCTTCCAGCCTGATTTCACTCCCGCGGTCCTGATGATGTCCTCGTCTTCAAAGGACAGGGACGGCTCCTGCTTCTGCAAGCGCGCACGCTGATGCGCCACCCAGCGGTTGCGGATCGGAAAGCCGAACCAGATCGCGAACACCAGAACGCCCCAGGCAATCAGACCGAGCCGCCAGTAGAACGGATCGCCGACATCCGCCTGCTCCAGCTCACGCACCGCATCAGGGTCCTGCGCGACGAGACGCGACAAAAAGCCGAAGGCATCCACGATTGCACCTGCCGTATCGCCGTCGCGCATCTGCGGCGCCAGGTAGTCATCCAGCGCATGCAGCGCAGCGACGTCGGTGATACTGCCCTCCAGTCCGTAACCGACCTCGAAACGCGACTGGCGGTCGCTCATCGCCAGCACCAGCAGCAAACCGTTGTCGACGCCCTTCTGTCCGAGCTGCCATTTCGCGAAGGCTTCGACCGCGACGTTCTCGATCGGCTCTCCATCGAGCGTGTCAACGATGAACACCGCGCCCCAGATATGGCTGGTCTCACGAATGCGCTGTAGCTCAACATTCACCGCCTGCTTGCCAGCGTCATCCAGATAGCCGCGGGGATCGACGATATTCGGCGTGAAATCCGGAATCTCGAAAGCGAATGCCGATCCCGGCATCAGCAGCAGCGCTAGGACGGTAATGGTCAGCAGTCGCAGAGTGCGCATGGCGCCCCTCGATAAGAGCCCTTGATCGGGACCGATTATGACCCCCGAAAGCCTCCGGCAACACCGTCCACTTTGTTCAGGCGAGGAGCATCAGTCCTGCGGTCGCGATCAGCATAAAGCAGATCGTCAGATTGAAGATCGTCTGCGCGCGCGGTGTCTTGAGCACCCGCAACATCACCACGCCGAAGCTGGCCCACAACAGAATGCAGGGAAAGGCCACCACCATGAACAGCGCCACGCCGAACGCGGCCTTGCCCGGTTCGACGCTGCCGATCGTGGTCGCGGCGGCCAGGCCCATCATCCAGACCTTGGGGTTCACCAGCTGAAAGCTGGCCGCCTGCGTGAATGCCAGTGGCCGCACGCTGCCGGACGCATCGGCATCGGCCTGGGTTGTCGCCGTCGGCGCCGCGCGCGTCAGCCGCCAGGCGAGATAACACAGATAGCCGGCGCCGATGACTTTCAGTGCCGGAATGACCGCCGGCCACGCCAGCATCACAGCACCCAGGCCGGCGATGTTCAGCGCGATCAGACCCGCCGTGCCAAAGATCACACCGCCCAGGTGCGGAACGGTGCGGCGCAGACCGAAGCGCGCGCCGGACGCCAGCAGCATCAGATTGTTCGGACCCGGCGTGATCGCCGAGCTGAAGGCGAGCAAGGCCAGCGCCTGCCAGGTCGCATCGAGGTGAAGTCCGGTATTCATGGGGGGCAATTTACGCACCACATCCTGATCGACACAGATACAATGAAATGGAATTTCGATCAGCACAGATGACCGCCATGACTCCGGCCTACCAACGCATCGCCGACGACATCGCGGGCCTGATCCACAGCGGGCGCATCGCTGCCGGCAGTCGCCTGCCCTCAGTCCGCGAACTGGCCGCCCAGCGCAAGGTCAGCATTGCCACGGCGATCGGCGCCTTGCGTGCACTGGAGTTCCGCGAGCTGGTGGAAGCGCGACCGCGTTCCGGCTACTTCGCACGCCTGCCACCGCCGGCGGCGCCGGAACCTCCGATCAGCCGCCCGCCATCGCGAACGCGCTCGGTCAAGGTCAGCGACGTCATCACACAGATGTTCTCGACTGCCGACGCACAGGCGCCGCGTTCGGTGCCGCTGGGCGCCGCATTTCCCGATCCGGAGCTGTTGCCGACGCAAGCCCTGCAGCGGGCCGCGGCACGCCTGGCCAGAACCTCACCCCGCCTGCTCTCCGGATACGGTCCGCTCGAAGGCTCGCCGCGTCTGCGGCGCTGGATCGCCGCACGCTACCTGCGCAGCAGCACCGCGATCGACGCATCCGAACTGGTCGTGACCAACGGCGGCATGGAAGCGCTGCAGCTCGCGCTGCGG
>JBFFJL010000222.1:0-6333 GCA_041555955.1 Nevskiaceae bacterium | reverse complement strand
TGAACTTCGACGACTATCTGGATACCGGCCTGTTTCTCGATCACCGGCCGATGCGTCTGCGCATCCAGCAGGAAGCGCGCGGCAAACGCATGCTCAATCTGTTCTGCTACACCGGTGCCGCCAGCGTGCACGCCGCCGTCGGCGGCGCCGCGCAGACGGTGTCGGTCGATCTGTCCAACACCTACCTGGAATGGGCCAAGCAGAACTTCGCGCTGAATGACCTGCGCGCCTGGGACTACACGCACGCGCCCGAACCCGGCGCCTCGCTCGCACACCACGCGCTGGTCCGCGCCGACTGTCTGGTCTGGCTGCGTCAGCAGGCCGCCGCGCCGAACCGCCAACGCTTCGACCTGATCTTCCTCGACCCGCCGACGTTCTCGAACTCCAAGCGCATGGACGAGACCCTGGATATCCAGCGCGACCACGTTGAGCTGATCCAGCTCTGCACCGCGCTGCTGGCCCCGGGCGGTTGCCTGTATTTCTCGACCAACCGCCGCGGCTTCAAGCTCGACACCGAGGCCTTGAGCGACTGCGCCTGCCAGGACATCACCGCGCAAACGGTCGACGAGGATTTCCGCCGTCCACGCCCGCCGCATCTGTGCTGGAAGATTGATTCAGCGGCGGACTGAACCGAAGGCACCACAGCATTCGACTCAGTTGGCGATCACAAATCTGACGGTGAAGTAGCCCGTACGTTCGGTGTTGTCGGATTTCATGCCGGGCGCGAAGCGTGCCGAACGCGCCGCACTGAGGCTGGCCGCCTCGAACATGTTCTTCGGGCTCGCATCAACCACACGGGCGTCAGTCACGCGCCCATCGCGATCCAGCACCAGCTTCAGCCGTACATACCCACTGATTCCGAGGCGCTGCGCCTCTTTGGGATAGCGCGGCATCACACGCTTCACCGGAGTCAGCTCGGGCACAGGCGCGCGCGGCACCACATGAGTCGCGGCGTCAATCAAACCGCTTGCCCGCGCCGCCGTCAGCGCGCCGGCAGCCACCGGATCGTCAGCGACATGCGCCAACGCCTGGTTGGCAACGGCGATCACCGCATTGCTCAAGCCACCCTCCTGCGCCAGCTCGGCCACCTGCCGCACGCAGGCCGACGCACCGTCGAGGCGGCAGCGCAACTGGATCAGTGCGCCAGGCCAGTCGCGATCCTGTGGAGTGTCCCAGATCGAATCAGCCCGCAACGCATCGAGCTGAGCCAAGGCGAGTCGGGGCTGCCGGACGCTGACGTATGCCTGAGCCAGCAGTTGCCGCGCCAGCGCGGGCAGCGGCGCGCATGCCTCCTCCGACATCGGATTCAGCAGTTCTATCGCCGCCGCCGCGTCCTGCCGGTCCAGCAGCAATGCCGCCAGCATGACCCGCAAGCGGTCGGTTTGTGCGCGGCTTAGATATGGATTGCCCAGCAACAGCGAAAGCGTCGCGATTGCTGCAGCGTCATCGCCACTGATCGATTGCAGGCGCCCGCGCTCGGCGTCGTACAACCCCTGCTCCAACGGCGAGTGAACCAGGGGTTTCAGATTTCCCAATGCAGCGGCAACGGCATCCGGAGCGTTTTCGCGCCCGACTGCGTCGAGCGCCTTGCCAAATGCCGGGCTCATGCTGCCCTTCCCCTCCTTCGGATTGACGCACTGATACGCCGGCCATGCCGCATGCACCGGTGCAGACGCCAACCCCAACAGGAGCATCAGGAACGCGAGCCGGAGCCGGGTGTGCGCCGATGCAGTCAAGCCGAACCGCACATTGATGTCGATCATCGAAATCCCTCCTTGGATCGGGGCGCCGTCCGATTCATGATCGATCGGATCGGCACCGCGGCCGGAATTTTCTCCCGCCGAAGGCGGGCCAGCCTCAAGGCACGTCCAACGACGCCATTTTCCTGTCATACGGCGCGACTAGCCTCTGGCGTTCCCATGATGCCAGAACCCCGCCAGATCGCCGCCGCGACCTCCGACCTTGCGCAGCTGCGGCTCGACGTGCGTCCGCTGTCGCCCACAACCAGCGTCGACCAGGCGGCCGAGCTGTTTCTGCAGCCGGCGTACGCCCGCATGCTGTGCCTGCCCGTGGTCGAGCATTCGCGGGTCGTCGGCAGCATCAGCCGGCATCAGCTCAACGGCATCTTCATGCGCCGCTTCGGTCGCGAGCTGCACGGCGCCAAGCCGGTGACGCAGATCATGAACACGGCGCCATTGATCGTTGACGAAATGGCGCCGCTGGAACAGGCCGCTGGCTACGTCACCACGCATCTGGGTTCACCGATCACCGAGGATTTCGTCGTTGTGCGCGACGGCAGCTATCGCGGCATGGGCGTGGTGATGGATCTGCTGTCGGCACTGCAGCGGCGGGTCGAGTCCGGCTCTCGTCAGCTCGGTGACGCCTACCGCCAGCTGAAAGCGTCGCAGGCGCAGCTGGTGCAGTCTGAAAAAATGGCGTCGCTGGGCCAGATGGTTGCCGGTGTGGCCCACGAGATCAATACGCCGCTGGGCTATGTCCGCAACAATCTGGAAATGATCCGCGACGTCTTTGCGCAGTCCAGCGACGCGCTGCGCGAACATGACCGTCTGGCGCGTCTGCTGCTGGACCCGGACGCTGACGAGACCGCACTGGAGCAGCAGATCGCAGGCTGCCGCGCGCAGATTGCCGCGCTCGACGAGCTGGCGCTGCTGGACGATACCGCCGCCCTTTTCAGCGACAGCCTGTTCGGCGTCGATACGATCAAGGACCTGGTCGTGAACCTGCGCAACTTCTCGCGACTGGATCAGGCCCGCGTCGCAGAGGTCTCGCTCAATGACTGCCTCGACCAGACGCTGACCATTGCCGGCAACGTGCTGAAGAACCGCGTCCAGGTGATCAAACGGTATGGCGAGGTCCCGACCGTGGCGTGCTCACCGTCGCAGATCAACCAGGTTCTGCTGAATCTCATCACCAATGCAGCGCAGGCGATCGAACATGATGCCGGCAAGATCCTGCTGCGAACCGAAGCCGACCCGCATTGGGTCCGGGCGCATATACAGGACAACGGCAAGGGCATCGCCGCCGAGCATCTGAAGAAGGTGTTCGATCCGTTCTTCACAACCAAACCCATCGGCAAGGGCACCGGCCTGGGGCTGTCGATCTGCTTCCAGATCGTGCAGTCGCATGGGGGCACCATTCAGGTCGTGTCCGAACCCGGACGCGGCACCAAGTTCGTCGTCAGCCTGCCGCGCCGCGCTGTCGATGCCGCATCCGCCGAAGCGATCGCCGCCTGAAGCCGGACACGATGAGCGAACCTGCATCCCTGCTGCTGATTGACGACGAGGAACGCGTACTGCGCTCGCTGGCGATGCTGTTTCGTGGTCGCTACGCCTTGTACACGACGACCGATCCGCAGGCCGCCCTCGATTACATCAATCGCGAACGCGTCCACGCAATCGTCAGCGACCAGCGCATGCCGCAGATGCGCGGCGCCGAGCTGCTGCGCGAAGTCCGCCTGCGTTCGCCCAATACCATGCGCATTCTGCTGACCGGCTATTCCGAACTGGACGCCGTGGTGGCCTCAGTCAATGACGGAGAGATTTTCCGTTTCGTGCAGAAACCGTGGGATGCCACTGAACTGCGCGACACGGTCCAGCAGGCCGCAACGATTTCGCAGGCGTTGTTTACCGCCTCTGCGCGGCCCTCATTCACCCCGGAGGCCCCCGCGGCGACAGCCCAGCACGAGGCCGTACTGGTGATCGATGACGACGAGTCGGTGTTTCGCACCGTGACCGATCTGGTCGGGGAAGCCCACCCGGTTCTCTGGGCCCGCAGCGTGGATCAGGCGCTGGACCTGCTGCACTCGCATGCGATCGGCGTACTGATTGCCGAACTCAGCGTCGGCGGCAGCAGCGTGACGCCGCTATTGAAGGTGCTCAAGGCGCAGCATCCCGAAGTCGTCGCGATCGTGCTGACGCCGTTTCACGATGTCAGTGTGTTTGTCGGACTGATCAACCAGGGTCAGGTGTTCCGACTGCTGCCCAAACCGGTCCGTCGTGGGACCGTCTCGATGAGCATCGCCAGCGCGATGAAACACCACCGGACCCTGAGCCATGCGCCGGAACGCGCGGCCGCCCACGCGGTGGCCCCGCTGGATCAAGCCGAGGAAATCGGCCTGGCATCGCGCATGATGGGACTATTGGGCCGGCTGCGGCGACGTGCAGCGGCGGTCTGATCGCTCCCACCGCCCCGGTTGCCGGGGCGTTTGGGTATGATCGCGGCTACCAATAAGTCGAGGGGGTAGACTGATGCGTCTGGGAATGTGGCTTGCGATGGCAGGAGCCGTCGCTGCAAGCGCTTTGAGCGCGCCGGTGTCGGCACAGACGTCGGAAACCCAGAATTGCAAGGTCTTTGCCCGCGGCGTCTGGCAAGAACTGGGCGCAATCACCTTGGCGGACTGCCTGCAGCACATCGACGCCGATGTCGCACGCTACGGCAAGCAGGGCTTCAAGTTCGGACAGTGGGGCGACACCGTGCTGTCCGCCGACCGCAGCGAGTTCTATCGCTCGGACGATCGTGGCGGCAGTTGGCGTTCACTGGGTTCAAAAGCCGCGATGCTGCACAAGGCGATGCCGCCCGCAGTCGTCATGGCCCCGGAACCGACTCCAGCGCCCACGCCCGAGCCTCGGAAAGAGATGCCCGCTCCGGCGCCAACGCTGGAAATGTCGCTTGAATTGACGCCGCAACCGACACCAGCCGTGACGCCCACGCCACCGCCGACAGCCCTTCCGACGCCGACTCCCGCACCGCTGCCGGAATCCCTGCCGGAACCGGTGAATCCTTATATCGCGTCACCGATCCCGACTGGCGAATCGTTCTACGGCGATGATCTGGCCGCGCCAACGCCAACCACGGCAGTGACTCCGGAACCCGCGCGCGCATTACCGACACCGACCCCTGCACCTCGCGCAGCAGTCACAGCGACGCCTGCGCCGACCGCCGCGCCGGTGGTTCTGGCGACCCCGGTGGCCAATCCGGATTACCGCGCCTGCAGCATCAAGGTCGACGGCGAATGGACCTTGGCCGGAGCAACCTCGCTGATCGGCTGCGCGCGATCCCTGCGCGATGGCCCCGGAAAGTTCAATGAACAGGGCTTCAAGTACGGCTACTGGGGACAGATCTATCTGCTCGGCAGCCATGAGAGCGTCATGGTCAAGCGCAGCCCGAATGCCGAGTGGGAAACGTTGCCGCTCACCCCGTGAGCGTCAACACTCACGGCCACCGCGGCGACGATTGGCTATCATCGGAGCACTCACCAGTTTTCGGGGAAATACCATGCGTCAGGTGCTGATATTCGCGGCGATACTGGCTACACCTTCGCTGTGGCCAGCCGCTGCATCAGCGGCGGAATCGGCGGAATGTCGCACCTATGACGGCCAGAAATGGGCCAGCCAGGGCAGCACCGAAATTGCCCCGTGCATGATTGCGGTGGACCGTACCACCGAGCACTACAACAACGAGGGCTTCAAATTCGGCTCCTGGGGTTCGGTACTGCTGTCAGCCGATCAGTACTACTTCTACTCCTCGACCGACAACGGTCAGAACTGGATTTCAGCCGGACTGAAATCGGACTACCTGTCGCACGGCACGCCTCAGCCGTATACCGCACCCCAGCGCATCGAGGCCGCGACTCCAGTTGAGCCAGCCGTCATTGAGCCGGTGGTTCCTGCCGAGCCCGCCGTCGTTGACGCGCCCATGGCACCTGAACCCGCCGCTGCAGCCGAGACAAGCTCTCCGACGACCAGCTACGTCGCCCCTGCCGCCGCCGCACTGTCTGGCGACGCAAACATCTGCACCCTCAAGTACGGCAATAGCTACCAGAAGGTTGGCACGATGTCGCTGGATCAGTGCGTCACCGCCCTGCTCAGCAGCGACATGCCGCCGGACCACAACGGCTACACCTACGCCTACTGGGGCAGCCAGTTCATGGTGGCAACGCCGGACAAGGTGCAGGTCTCCGGAGAGACCAAGGGCAGCTGGCGCACGGTGCTCGACCGCCGCTAGTCACGTTGACGGCGCATTGCGTCATCACGACGCCATGCGCCGCTGCCAAGCTACACAGCTGGAAAACCGATGAGGGATCCGGGGGGATCTATCGATGTCGAACCATGACCAAAGCGGTCCGAACAACCCTGCGCGCCGCCGTCTGCTGGCGGGTATCGCGGCCACACCGGCGCTGGCCGCCGGTCTGAGTGCTTGCGACAGCGCTGACCCCGCCGGCAACTTCGACAGCGGCGTCTCCCCAGCCCCTCGCCCTCCTGCGGGCAAGGCCCTGCCCAACCCGGCAGATTCCGGCATCGACCACTTCGTCGT
>JBFFJL010000221.1:0-6346 GCA_041555955.1 Nevskiaceae bacterium | reverse complement strand
CCTCGGCTTCCGCCTTGCTCAGATGCTTCATGCGTGCGGCAACAACCTTCAGGCCGGCCTTTTCGAGACGAGCGATGATTTCACCGATCGCGTTCTTGGCAACAGCATCCGGCTTGAGAATGGACAGCGTACGTTCGACCGACACAGCGGAACTCCTTCAAAAGCAAAAGAAAAGTGAGGCCCGGCGGGTTTCCCGCTAGGCCCAATGAAATCAGTAAATTATAGCCGGTTCTGCTGCAGCGCGGCAATGAAGCGCCGCGTCGACCGGGGGCTCGCCGCAGATCCTAGACGGTAAAGCTCTCGCCGCAGCCGCAATACGCCTTAGCCTGCGGATTCATGAACTTGAACGCTTCGTTGAGGCCCTGCTTCTGAAAATCCAGGGTCATGCCATCGAGCACTTCGAGATCACCCTGCGCCACGACAACGGTTGCGCCGAACTGTTCGAACACGGCGTCGTTGGCGCCCACCGCATCGGCATAGTCCAGCGTGTAGGCAAACCCTGAGCAGCCGGATTTCTTGACGCCCACGCGCAGTCCAAGACCGCGACCCCGCTGATCAAGCTGGTCACGAATCCTGCGAGCGGCGTTTTCGGTCAGTTGAATACTCATTTGCGAATTCTTTGGATCTGGTCAAACAGGGCGCGAAGGACGTCCTCGCCCATCAGCGCACAATGGGCCTTGTCTTCACCGATTTCAAGCGCGGAGCGGAGGTCCCGGGCCGTATCGGGAATCTTTCCAGCCTCGAAACCGACTTCGATCTGACTCGCGAGCCATTCACCGACCGCGATCGTGGTCGGGCAGCCGTAGGCCCGAAAGCGCGCCGCTTGAATCGTCCCGTCGGGTGCACAGCGCGCACTCAGCTCCAGCTGGGCGTGCGCCGCCGGACTGCCGGCCCGGGAACAGACAACATCATCGCCCGCCGGCAGCACCCCGGCATGCCGCAGCGCGCCGAATGCGGCCCACACTGGCGCCGGATACGCATAGACGTTGTCCGCGGCGGCAAACGGGATCAGCACAGCGGCGCCCTCCCCGTCGGCTTCACCCACCCAGGTTGGCGAGACGGCGCGCAAACGATGAACCATCGCAATGATCTCATCGGCTGCACGATCGACCTGGTCCGCTGTCGTCGAGCGTCCCGGCGACAGGCGCAGCGATGCGCCGGCCAACTCGTCGTCGCGGCCCAGTGCCCGCAACACATATGAGGGCTCGCGGGTCGCGGATGAACACGCCGAGCCGCTGGAAACCGCCAGCCCGGGCAGGCTCGCGCGCAGCGCCTCACCGTCCACCCCTTCAAAGCTGACATTGAGAATGTGCGGCGCGCAATCGACCGCTGCGCCGTTGCGATGGATGCGCGACAAGGTCTGCAAGCGCACCCACAGGCGTTCACGCAGACCATGCTGTTGATTTGCATCGGCGTCCACCTGCGACTGCGCGAGCGCGCAGGCTGCGCCCATGCCCACGATCTGGTGTGTCGCCAGCGTGCCGGAGCGCATGCCCTGCTCGTGTCCGCCGCCGTGGATCTGCGGCGCCAGACGCGCACGCGGACGCTTGCGCACGAACAGCGCGCCAACGCCCTTGGGGCCGTACAGCTTGTGCGCCGACAGCGACAACAGATCGATCGGCAGCTGCGAAAGGTCGATCGCCAGCTTGCCCGCCGCCTGCACCGCATCAACGTGAAACAGCACACCACGCGCACGCAGCAGCGGCGCCAGTTCAACCACCGGGTTGATTACGCCAGTCTCGTTGTTCACCCACATCAATGACACCAGCGCAGTATCCGGCTGCAGCGCCGCCATCACCTGCTCGACCGATATCCGACCGCCGCGGTCCGGCGTCAGATAGGTCACGCGCGTGCCCTGGGTTTCCAGATAGCGGCAGGTATCGAGCACCGCCTTGTGCTCGATGCGGCTGCTGACCACATGCGCACCCTTCAGGCCGCGAAATTCCAGCGCCCCCTTGAGCGCGAGGTTGTTGGCCTCGGTTGCCCCCGACGTCCAGACGATCTCGCCGGCCTCGGCCCCGATCAGGGCGGCCACTTGCGCACGCGCCGACTCGACCGCGGCGCGCGCGCGCCGCCCCAGAACATGATCCGACGCCGGATTACCGTAGCCATCGACATCATCCAGCCAGGGCAGCATCGCAGCCCGGACGCTGGCATTCAGCGGCGTCGTCGCCGCATGGTCAAGGTAGATCATGGATGCCCCGCGACGACCAGCTCGCGCAGCACCGCAACAAAGCGATCAATCTCATCCGCCGTGTTGGCGTGACCGAGGCTGACGCGTATCGCGCCATAGGCGACGTCGCGCGGATAGCCCATTGCCAGCAACACATGACTGGGCTCGCCCTTGCCGCTGGCGCAGGCCGATCCGCTCGATACGCCGAACCCGCGTCGATCGAGCTGCATCAGCAAAGCTTCACCCTCGTATCCGGCCAAGCCGAACTGCAGGGTATTGGGCAGCCGCTCGACGCCAGCGCCGAAAATCGTCGCCCCGGGAATCGTCTGCACCGCCTGCTCGAGTCGATCACGCAGCTGTAGCGTGTGTTCCGCTCGCGCGGCCCATTCGCTCGCCGCCAGCGCGGCGGCCGCGCCGAAGCCGACGATCGCGGCGACGTTCTCGGTGCCTCCGCGCAGGCCGCGTTCCTGCGCGCCGCCATGGTGCAGCGGGCTCAGATCGACTTCGGCGCGTTTGACCAGCGCGCCGATGCCCTTGGGGCCATAAAGCTTGTGGCTCGACAGGCTCATCAGATCGGCATCCAACGCCGAAAAATCCAGCGCGATCTTGCCAGCGGCCTGTACCGCGTCAACCAGTATCAGCGCGCCCACCTCATGAGCCATCTGCGCGGCGCGCGCCACGTCCTGAAGCACCCCGGTCTCATTGTTCGCACGCATCAGCGCGATCAGCCGCACCGGCGCTGACGCGAGCTGGGCGGCGAATGCAGACCAGTCCAGCACGCCGTGACGATCCACCGCGATCACCTCGACTGCGCGGCCCCGTGCACACAGCGACTCGGCCGCTTCCATCACGGCCGGGTGTTCGGTCGCCCCGTAGAGCACGCGCCCGCCCGGCTGGACGTCCGCAACGCCCTTGATCGCCAGGTTGTTGGCCTCGGTGCCGCCTGACGTCCAGGTAATCTGCTGCGGCTGACAACCAATCAGATCCGCCAGCTGCTGCCGCGCGCGCTCCACCGCATCGCGCGCTGCGCGACCGAAGCGATGCAGCGACGACGCATTGCCATGGGGCCCCTTCAGAACCGGCATCATCGCTTCAAGCACGCGAGGATCCAGTGGCGTCGTGGCGTTGTGGTCGAAATAGACCGGCACGAAGTTACTTCCCGTCTTCGGCGCGCTCTTCAGCGGCTGCAGCCGGCGCCTCGGCTTCGCCACCGAACTCCGCTGGCACGTCCAGTTCCGGCAATCCGTTCTCGGGCATGCGCGCATCAAGCTGATGCATGGACTTGCTCAGCTGCACCACACGCTCGTCGAGCCTGTGGATATGCTCAACCATCGCCGAGAACGCATTGGCCACCGGATCCGGCATGTCCTTGGACAGACCATAGGCGTCAAAGCCGTAGCGCTGCGCCAGATTCTGCACGTGCTCCGACGGCGTCTGCTCGCGCACGATGCGTCCCGGAATGCCGATCGCGGTCGCACCCGGCGGCACTTCCTTGACCACCACGGCATTGGAACCAATGCGCGCGTTGTCGCCGACGGTAAAGGGCCCGAGCACCTTGGCGCCAGCACCGACCACGACACCGTTGCCCAGCGTGGGGTGGCGCTTGCCCTTGTTCCAGCTGGTGCCGCCCAGAGTGACACCCTGATACAGCGTGACGTCGTCACCGATCTCGGCCGTTTCGCCGATCACCACACCCATGCCGTGATCAATGAAAAAGCGCCGGCCGATGCGTGCGCCCGGATGAATTTCAATTCCGGTGATCAGGCGTGCGAGATTTGAATTCAAGCGCGCCAGCCAGCGCAGACCGTGGGTCCACAGCCAGTGGCTGATCAAATGCGCCCAGATCGCATGCAGGCCCGGATAACAGGTGAGCACTTCCCAGGTATTGCGCGCGGCGGGATCGCGCTCAAAAACGCTGGCGATGTCCTCTCGAATGCGGGCGAACATGGGCTGCTCGATCGACCTGATGGCTAGGGGAAGCGCATTGTAGACCCATGCGGTCCCGATTCGGGTGCCGACTTGCCGAATGGCATTCGCACTGGCTCGCTACGCGTACGGCTTGCTGCAGCACCAGCACCGACCGTTCGGGTCGAGGTCTGTGCAGCAGGCCGTATCGAGACCTTGCGACACAGTCCACCTCTCCCGCCTCACCAGCGCTGCGTCTCGATCCGCGCATGCGCGCTACTCGACGTGAACGGTGGTTGTCAGGTTTCTATCCTCATGTATCCCGTTCGGGCAGTATCGAGACCCTGCGCCCAGCCCTCAGCTCACGCCGCCGCTACTCCGCGTCCTCGAACGGAATCCGTCGCTGCTTCGGCTTTTCGACCGAGGTCAGAATGCCCCGCAGAATGCCCAGTTCGTTGCGGTCCGGCGCCGAGCGATTGAAGAAGGTCCGCAAGCGGCGCATCAGCTGACGCGGATTGGTCGGATCAATGAATCCGGTCGCCAGCAGCACGCGCTGCAGATGCTCATAGAATCGCTCCATCTCCTCAGCGGCCGGGGGCGCGTACCAGGGATGGTCACGCTTGCTCGAAACCGCCGGCACATCGGGTTGAACCGTGCGGCGCAGCTCGTACGCAATCACCTGCACCGCCTGCGCCAGATTCAGCGAGGTGTAGCCGGGATTGGCCGGAATCAGCGTGGTCGCGTGACACCGGTCGATCTGCTCATTGGTCAAGCCGGTGCGCTCACAGCCGAACACGAAAGCAACCGGCGCCTGCGACACGATGGACAGCGCGCGCGTCGCCGATTCCCAGGGCTTCATCGGTTCGTCACCGAGCGTGCGCTGTCGCGCCGACAGCCCGACCACCCAGCCGCAGTCCGCGACCGCCTCGTCGAGGCTCGAAACCACCCGCGCCCGGTCCAGCACTGGCGAAGCATGCGCCGCGGATGCGCGCGCTTGCGGATGCGGGTATCGATCCGGACTGACAAGGACCAGATCGGTCAGGCCCATGGTCAGCATCGCGCGCGCTGCCGCGCCGATATTGCCCGGGTGCTGGGTCGAAACCAGGACGACGCGGATGCGCGCCAGCGGATCGACTGGCGTTTCGGTAGGAGTTTGGGAGGCCATGCGTGGTATTCTATTCGCTTCCTCCAGGCTCTTTTTCCCATGCAACCGCTGGTCAATATCGCCGTCATGGCTGCGCGCTCAGCCGGCAACTTCATCATGCGCCACTACGACCGCGCGGATCAGCTGCAGGTCGAGCGCAAGAGCCGCAATGATTTCGTGTCCATGGTCGATCGCGGCGCCGAAGCCGAGATCATCCGCACGATTCACAAAAATTACCCCGACCACGCGATCCTGGCAGAAGAGTCCGGCGCGCACGGCAAGAATGACGTGGTCTGGATCATCGACCCGCTCGATGGCACCACCAACTTCCTGCATCGACTGCCGCACTTCGCGGTGTCGATCGGCATCCAGGTTCGCGGACGCCTGGAGCACGGCGTGATCTATGCGCCCTGCACTCAGGATCTTTACTGCGCCAGCCGCGGTGAAGGCGCCACGCTGAACAACCGCAAGCTGCGCGTCAGCGGTTGCAAGGAGATCGGCGCAGCACTGATCGGCACCGGCGTGCCGCTGCGCGAAGAGCATCTGGACCGCTATCTGCCGATGATGCGCAGCGTCGCTGCCAATACCGCCGGCGTACGCCGCGCCGGAGCGGCCGCGCTGGATCTGGCCTACGTTGCTGCGGGCCGGCTCGACGGCTTCTGGGAACTTAACCTGAACCCCTGGGACATCGCCGCAGGCATCGTGCTGGTGCAGGAAGCCGGTGGCGTTGTGCGTGAACTTGACGGCGGCAGCGATGTGCTGGAGACCGGCAACATCGTTGCCAGTACCACCAAGCTGATGGCCGATCTGGAAAACCTGTTCCCGCAGCGCCGGCCCGCGGCTGACGCCTGAGTTCGCCGGGGTTTGGCGCACGGTCTCGATACGGCCATTCTGGGCCTACTCGAGCCGACCGATACCACTCGTCCCGAGTGCCACGCCGAAGGGCGTGGTGTATCGAGGGATCACGCCTTCCAGTCACCCTGGATCAAGGCCACTTTCCTGGAGCGACTCCAGCGCTTGATCTGCAGTTCAGCGGACAGGGCTTCGTCCCGGCTGGCAAAGTCCTGAGACCCAATCAGCACCAGCGGACGGCGCATGCAGGTGTACCCCGGAATCGCTCCGCT
>JBFFJL010000220.1:0-6406 GCA_041555955.1 Nevskiaceae bacterium | reverse complement strand
GGCGCTGTCTCCAACGGGGTTATGCAGCCCTGCTGCATTTCGCGAAACCCGTTCACAAACTCACCCGTTTGAGGCAAGCGGCCGTTCTGAGGCTGCGGGTATGGTCGACGCAGATGCCAGTAGAAGCGGCGTTTCGGCGGGGATTGCGATTTGCCGGAACTGAGCGTGACGCTGGGTGAACGCGATTGGAGGATGTGCAATGACGGAGTTGGCCCAGGAAAAGCTGGTATCGGTGGATTCCCACGTGCATTTCACCGATGAATGGGTGAAGGAACGGCTGCGCAAGGAGCTGCACGCGGTCTGGGATGATGCCAACAAGCAGGCCGAGGAGTATGCGGCCAAGGTGCTGCGCGGCGGCCAGCCGAACCTGGAGCTGGAAGACTTTGTCGATCCGGAAGCGTCCAAGGACCCCGGTCACTTCAATCCGGAAGGCAAGCTCAAGGCGATGGACCTCGACGGCGTCTACGCCGAAGTCATTTTCCCGGAGCTGGCCGGCGCCAAGATCGCCAATCCGCATCTGATGGGCGACAACTGGAAGGAAGTGTTCCAGGGCTACAACAACGCGATGGCGGACTTCGCCGCCTACGATCCGGTGCGTCTGATGACGGCGTACCAGCTGCCCCTGTACGACATCGACTTCGCGCTCAAGGAAGTCGAGCGTCTGGCGCGCGACAAGAAGGCGCGCTGCGTGCAGCTGACGCCGTTCCCGTCCGACCTCGGCCTGCCGGACTTCTACGACAAGCGCTACGCCCCGCTGTGGTCGCTGATCGAGGAATCGGGCCTGACGATCCTGAATCACCTCGACCTGCACAAGAACCTGTGGGATGTGTTCCGCCGCGACCCGACGCCGCAGAAGGGCATCTTCACCGGACTGGCCTGGGCGCCGCTGGCGGAGACCATCTGCATGTGGATTCTCACCGGCACCTTGGAAAAGTACCCGAAGATGAAGGTGCTGTTCGTCGAGCCGGGCCTGGGTTGGCTGCCGTGGTTCTTCGAGACCCTGCTGGATCCGCGCATGCACCAGCACTACGAGTTCCCCGGCGTGAAGCGTCCACCGTCGGAAACCTTCAAGGCGCAGTGCGGCGCGACCTTCATGTACGAGCCCTCGGGCCTGAAGGCCGCGTACAACTACTTCGGCCCGGACTGCCTGTACTGGTCCACCGACTTCCCGCATCCCGCAACGTGCTGGCCGAACTCGCGGTCGCAGGTGGTCAGCCAGTTCAAGGAAGCAGGGATTCCGGAGGCGGATCGCGTCAAGATCACCTCCGGCAACGCGCTCAAGACCTTCGGGCTGGGCTGAGGCCGGGCGGTAAAAAAGCATCGGCGGTGCCGTCCGAACGGACGGCGCCGCCTTTGTGTCTCTGACGGCAAGATGAACCCGAAACTGAAGAAACCGAAGGTGCGACGATGGCAGGAGTTCTGAAGAATCTGAAAGTGCTGGATCTGAGCTGGGGTATCGCCGGTCCGATGACCGCGATGCTGCTCGGCGACAACGGCGCCCAGGTCACCAAGATCGAGCCGCCCGGCGGCGATCCGTTCCGCGGTCAGCTCGGCTACAAGGTCTGGCAGCGCGGCAAGCGCAGCGCAGTCCTCGACCTCAAGAGCGAGGACGACAAGAAGGCGTTTCTTGCCCTGGTCAGCCAGGCCGACGTGCTGGTCGAATCCTATGCGCCGGGCACGGCGGAAAAGCTCGGCATCGACTACAAGACCCTGGCCGCGATCAATCCGCGCCTGGTCTACTGCTCGATCACCGGCTACGGCCGTGACAACGCGCTGAGCAACCGCCCGGCGTATGACGCGCTGGTGCAGGCGCGCACCGGTCTGATGTTCGAACAACGCGGTTGGGCCGAAGGCGCGCTCAACCACATGAACGGTCTGCCGGACCCGTTCCCCGATCTCGAAATTCCCTCGGACTGGGTGCAGGGCGCCGACCGCGAAGGTCCGCTGTTCGTCGCCTCGTACTGGCCCAGCCTCGGTGCCTTCTTCAACGCCAGCCTCGGCATCAGCGCTGCGCTGCGTGCGCGCGAGATCACCGGCAAGGGCCAGTGGGTCGAGACCTCGCTGCTGCAGGGCGCGATGGCCGGCGCCGCCGGTGTCTGGCAGCGTGCGGAGAAACCCGACGCACCGGGCTTCGATACCTGGATTCTCAACAACCGCTCGCCCAAGGGTCACTTCCAGGCCAAGGACGGCAAGTGGCTGCACAACTGGGTGCCGAACCCGCGCTTCATCCTGCAGGCTGCGGAGGGCGACACGCTCAACGCCACGCCGGATCTCACTGTGCAGAACGATCCGGACCGCTTCGGCACCGGGCCGGAAGAAATCCTGGTGATGTCGCACTACCAGCCGATCATGGCCGAGGCCGTCGCCAAGTTCCCGGTCGCCGACTGGGTCGAGGCCGCCGCCACTGCCGAGATGACGATGCAGCCGGTGCGCAGCGTCGAGGAGTCGCTGGCCGACCCCGCGTTCCTCGAAGACGGCTGCGCCACCGAGACGCAGGACCCCGAGCTGGGCACGATCCGCACCGTTGGCAATGCCTACAACATGAGCCTGACCCAGGGTAAGCCCGGCGCACCGCCGGTCGCCCCCGGCGCCAACACCGATGAGGTGAAGGCAGAGGCTGCGCAGATCATCGCCGAAGCCAAGGCTGCGACCGCCGCCGCGAAGAAGGGCGATCTCAAGGCACCGCTCGAAGGCATCACCGTGCTCGATCTGGGTCTGGCCATCGCCGGTCCGTTCGGCACCCAGCTGCTCAGCGACCTCGGCGCCACGGTCATCAAGATCAACGGTCTGTATGACCTGTTCTGGCACCGTGTGCATATCGCCTACATGGCCAACCGCGGCAAGAAGAGCATCACGCTGAATCTGAAAGATCCGCGCGCGATGAAGATCCTGCTGGATCTGGTCAAGCAGGCCGACGTCGTGCAGCACAACATGCGCTACGACGCCGCCGAACGTCTGAAGATCGATTACGAGTCGCTCAAGCAGATCAAGCCGGACCTGATCTACTGCCACACCCGCGGTTTCGAACGCGGCAAGCGCGCCAGCCTGCCGGGCAACGACCAGACCGGCGCCTGCCTGTCCGGCATCCAGTTCGAGGACGGCGGCATGGGCCGCGAAGGCAGCAACGGCGAAGTCGGCCGTCCGCTGTGGAGCTTCACCAGCTTCGGCGATACCGGTAACGGCTTCCTGTCCGCCGTCGCCATTTGCAACGCGATCTACCATCGCGACCGCACCGGTGAAGGCCAGTTCGTCGACACCTCCATCATCAACGCCGCGCTGCTCAACACCAGCTATGCCGTGGCCACGCCCAAGGGCGAAGGCTTTGCGCGTCCGCGCATCGGCGGCGATCAGGTCGGCTACTCCGCCGGCCATCGCATCTACCCGACCAAGGACGGCTGGCTGTGCCTCGTGGTCGTGAACCAGAACCATTGGGATGAACTGTTCGCCGTGTTGCGCGCGCCGCGTCTGACCATCGACGAGCACTTCGCCACGCACGAAGCGCGTGAGGCCAACGACAAGCAGCTGACCGCCTTCATCGCCGGCCGCATGCAGGCGCACACCGCCGCCGAATGGTTCGCAGAACTCGACGCCGCCGGCGTGCCGTGTGAAATCGTCGATCCGGAGTTCTCGCGCAAGCTGCATGACAACGTGGAATTCCAGCAGCGCAAGTGGGTCGTGTCCTACCCGCACCCGGTCGTCGGCAAGCTGGATCAGATCGGTCTGCTGGTGAGCCTGTCCGACACTCCGGGCGTGATCCAGGGTCGTCCGCTGCTGGTTGGCGAGCACACCAAGGAAATCATGGCGGGCATGGGCTACTCCGAAGACGACATGAAGACCATGGAAGAACAGTTCGCCATCGGCTTCCCCGGCATGCCGCGCATGCCCCCGCGCCCGACCGCTGCCAAGGCCGAAGCGCCGAAGCAGGGCATGGCCGGCATGCTCGCGCAGGAGTCGAAGAAGTAAGACCCTGAGCAGCGTGGAGGGCCCCGGCGAAGCTGGGCGCTTTCCGCAAGAGGCATCGAAGCCCCGCAGAGACTGCGGGGCTTTCTCTTTATATATCCGGGCATTGCGATCGGGCGTGCTCTCATCCGAGCATAATTGTTCTCATATAAGAGAATGTTTATTGACTAAAGTTCTCATATATAAGAACATAATCCACGTTTTGTTCTCATAGTGGAGAGCATTTTGGCCCGCAGCATCAAGACAGTTCAGCGCGAACAGACGCGTAAACAGATCGCCCGGGCAGCCGCGCTGCTGCGCCTCGGCCGTCCCGCGTCCGGCTGGATTCAAACCGTGCGCACCGCACTCGGCATGTCAGGCGCAGCGCTGAGCAAGCGTCTCGGCGGCGGCCGGACGATGGCAGCAAACCTGGAGCGCTACGAGCGCGAAGAGCGCGTCACGCTGAAGACCATGCGCGAGGCGGCCGAGGCCATGGGCTGTCGCTTCGTCTACGCGATCGTTCCACCGGAGGGCGAGTCGATCGAATCCCTGGTCGAGGCTCAGGCACAGCGTCGTGCGGCCGCATTGATCCGCAGCGCCGCGGTGCACATGAGTCTGGAGGCGCAACAGCTCGGCGATGAAGACACCCGTGCCGAACTGGAGCGGATCAAGCGCGAGCTGCTGCAGCACACGCCCCGCGACTTCTGGGAGCAGGAAAGCCGTGATCGATGAGCCGGAGGGCGCGACGCCGCTCGACGGCGACGAGCGCGAAGGGCTTCGGCTCAAGCATGTGCAGACGCGCGGCGAGCTTGATCGCTTGGAGCAGGCCAACATCGTCGACGGGCTGCGCTGGCTGAACCGGCAGAAGAAGCCAGATGTGTTGTCCGAGTCGTTCGTCTACCGACTGCACAGGGAGCTGTTCGGTCAGGTGTGGCGCTGGGCCGGACAGCGCCGCCAGACCGAGAAGAACATTGGCGTTGCTCCTCATCAGATTGATGTCCAGCTGCGCGACCTGCTTGAGAACACGCGCTACCAGATCGAACACACGACATACCCGCCGCTCGAACTCGCGTTGCGCTTTCATCACCGCCTCGTACAGATTCACGTCTTTGCGAACGGCAATGGTCGCCATGCGCGGATCATGACTGACGCGTTGCTCAGGCACTGTCTGGATCACGCGCCGATCCGCTGGGAAGGTGCGGCCGACGGGCAGAATCTGCAGGCGGCCAACGCGCATCGCTCTGCATACATTCGCGCCTTGAGAGCAGCAGACGGGCGCAATGTCGCACCCTTGCTGCAGCTGTTCGGGGCGACCGCGCAACCGTCGGACAAATCGACGAACGACTAGGTGTCGTGTCTCAACACCTTGTTCCCAGAAAAGCTCGGAATCCTTGCGTTGCGAAGCGCCGCGCTGTTCTTCCGATGCATCCAAGCCCCGCGAGAAATCGCGGGGTTCTTTTTGCGGCGCACGGTCACCTCGTCTTTCTGCACGGTGTCACCGCAAAACCCGCATGTCATCGTCCCGTGCATCTTGGGGAGGACAGGGAAGGGCAGAGCAGATGACGAACTGGAGCGAGCAGGACATTCCGGATCAGACCGGCAAGCGGGTGCTGATCACCGGCGCCGCCAGCGGAATCGGCTTCGAGGCCGCGCGTGCCTTGGCGCAACATGGCGCTACGGTATTGATCGCGGATCGCAACGAAGCCGCTGGCCACGCGGCGGTGCAACGCATCCGTGCCTTGCGGGCGGATGCGCAGGTGGAGTTCCTGCCGCTGGACCTCAGCAACTTGCAGGGCGTGAAGGACTTCGCCAAGGCGCTGCTGGCGCGCGATGAGCCGCTGGACGTCCTGATCAACAACGCCGGCATTCAACCGATCAGCGAACGCCGCACCAGCGCCGACGGCTTCGAGCTGACCTTCGCCATCGGCCATCTGGGCCACTTTGCATTGACCGGACTGTTGCTACCGCTGCTGCACGCCGCGCCCGCGCCGCGCGTCGTCACCATCTCCAGCGTCGTCCACGGTCAGGGTACGTTCGACTGGGACGATCTGCAGATGGAGCGCGGCTACTCCTCGCAGCGCCCGTACAACCAGACCAAGCTCGCGAACCTCTTGTTCGCGCGCGAACTACAACGCCGCATCGAGCAGGCGGGCAGCAAGCTCAAGAGTATCGCCGTGCATCCCGGCGTTGCACGCACCTCCATCGGCGCCAACCGCAAGCAGCTCGGCCAATACCATCTCGTCGATCACCTGATCACGATGATCCTCGGTTTGGTCATGCCGCTGCTGGGCCAGCCTGCCGCCGCTGGGGCCTTGCCGACGTTGTACGGTGCAACCTCAGAGGATGCGCAGGGCGGCGGCTTCTACGGCCCCAGCGGTTTCGGTGAAATGAAAGGGCCGCCGAAGGCGGCCCGGATCAAGCCGGCCGGCAACGACATCGACGCGGCACAGCGGCTGTGGGCAATTTC
>JBFFJL010000219.1:0-6463 GCA_041555955.1 Nevskiaceae bacterium | reverse complement strand
GCAGCACGTGCGGCTTGACGTCGCACAGCTCGCTGACCTCGCCGATGGCGAAGTAGCGCTTGCGCGGAATTTCCGGCAGCGGCGCGAGAGTCTTATCGGCGGGCGACATCGGTTTCTACCCTCAGGCGAAGTTTCTGACCCGGACGGAATGTGACGACGCGGCGTGCCGAAATCGGAATCTCTTCGCCGGTCTTCGGATTGCGACCTGGGCGTTGATTTTTCGAGCGAAGCTCGAAGTTACCGAACCCAGACAGCTTGACCTCTTCGCCGGTTTCCAGGCGTCGGCGAATCTCCTCGAAAAAGAGATCGACAAACTCCTTGGCTTCACGCTTGTTCAGACCCAACTCATCGAACAGCGCTTCGGCCAGCTCGGCCTTGGTCAATGCCACTCAACGTCCCCAGGAGCGATTATTGTCTGATGACAGCACGCAGCTGTTGAGTCAGGGACCCAACCACATCTGCCGTCGCCGCATCAATGTCCTCAACGGTAAGCGTGCGCGAATAGTCATTGAAAATCAAGCCCAAAGCCACGCTTTTACAGGCATTTCCTACAGCTTCGCCGCGGTAGATGTCGAATACGAACGCGCGTCGCAACTGAGTTCCGCCGGCGGCGCGGATGCAGTCCAGCAACTGATCTGCGGTGACGGCTTCGTCGACCACGACCGCGAGATCGCGGCGCGAGGATGGGAATTCGGAGAGTGCTTGCGCGGCAGGTACCCGTGTCGAGGCAACTGCGGACCAATCGATTTCGAACAGGACCGGAACCTGCGGCACGTCCAGATGCTGGACGACGCGTGGGTGCAATTCACCGAGCCAGCCGACGGTCTGTCCGCCGCGCAGTATGCGTGCACAGCGTCCCGGATGCAGTGCCGGGTTGGTGCTGGCCTCGAATCGATATTCGGCGTCGTCCGGTGCAAACAGGGCGGTCAGTTCTGCCTTGACGTCGTAGAAGTCGACCGGACGATCGGGTGCGCCCCACTGTTCGGGAATGGCGTTCCCAACGGCGAGGCCGCTGATGCGACTGGTTTCGTGCACGGTGCCGTCAATATCTGCAAAACAGACGCCGGTCTCGTACAGGCGCATACGGTTGATCTGGCGCTGACGATTGTGCAGCCAGGACTGGATCAACCCGGGCCACAGAGTCGTGCGCATGGCAGACAGATTCTCGGCAATCGGGTTGTCCAGTTTGACCGACGGGGTGTCGGGGGCGAGCAGGGTCTGTAGCGACGGATCGACGAACGCCAGCGATATGGTCTCCTGCCAGCCGCGCGCGCTCAGTACTGCGCGGGCGCCGTCCAGCGTGCGCCGGGATTCGGGCGGACGTGACGGTGCCAGGGCGGCGGCGTAGGGTCGTGCCGGAATGTCATCGTAGCCGTGCAGGCGCGCCACTTCCTCGATCAGGTCGACTTCGATACGCAGGTCGTAGCGATAGCTGGGGATGCGCGTCAGCCAGACGCCGCCGACCTCGTTGCGGGTGACAATGTTCAGTCGCGCCAGCAGGGCCTCGACGCGCTTGGCGGGAATCTCGCACCCCAAAAGATCGTTCAGGCGCGCGTGGCGCAGGCGGATGCTGATCGGGTCGGGCTGGGTACGGCCAGCCTGGGCAATCGGATGGATTTCACCGCCGCAGATCTCGGCGATCAGCTGCGAGGCGCGGTCGATCGCGGTGCGATGGAGCGCCGGATCAACGCCGCGTTCGTAACGGTATGACGCATCCGAGGTCAGCTTGTGACGGCGCGCGGTGCCGATGATCGCGGTCGGCGCGAAACAGGCCGACTCCAGGAAAATGGTCGTGGTGGTCTCGGTCACGCCCGAGTCCTTGCCGCCCATGACGCCGGCCAGTGCGATCGGGCCGCTGTCATCGGTGATCAGCAGTTCGCCGTGGTTCAGGCTCAGCGCTTCGCCCGTCAGCACGGTGATCTGTTCGCCGGCGCGCGCTCGACGTACGCCGATGCTGCCGCGCAGCTTGTCGCGGTCGAAAGCATGCAGCGGCTGGCCCAGTTCCAGCATCACGTAGTTGGTGATATCGACCACCGGGTTGATGCAGCGCAGGCCGGAGCGGCGCAAGCGCTCGCGCATCCAGTCCGGTGTGCGCGCTGTTGACCTGATCTTGGAGATGATGCGGCCGGAGTAGGTCGGGCAGGTCTCGACATCCTCGACGTCGACCCGCAGACGCTGGTCGCCGACGACCACAGCGGCCGGCAGATTCGGGCGCTTGAGGTTGACGTCAAACAGCGCGGCAACGTCCCGCGCCAGGCCCAGGACCGACAGGCAGTCGCCGCGGTTGGGGGTGATTTCCAGATTCAGGACATTGTCCTGCAGGTTCAGATACTCGGTGATTGGCTGGCCCGGTTTCGCCTGCGTATCGAGTTCGAGCAGTCCATCGGATTTGTCCGACAGCGACAGCTCCTTGGCCGAGCACAGCATGCCGGCGCTATCGACGCCGCGCAGCTTGGCTTGGGTGATCTCCATGCCGCCGGGCAGGCGTGCGCCGACGCGCGCGCAGGGCACCTTGATGCCCGGGCGGGCGTTGGGCGCGCCGCAGACGATCTGCAGGGTTTCGCCGGTGCCGACGTCAACGTCGCAGACCTGCAAGCGGTCCGCCTGGGGGTGCTTTTCGGCGCTGACGATGCAGCCGACGACCACGCCTTCGGGCAGCGTGTCGACCGCCGGTTCGATTTCCAGCTCCAGGCCGCCCATGATCAGACGGTGTGCAATCTTCTGGATCGGTGCGTTCGGGTTGACCCACTCGCGTAGCCAGTTTTCGCTGAGTTTCATGTTGTGAGATTCCTGTGTTCTTCGGTTTTATGCGCGGGACGAACGGTTCACTTGAACTGTTCGAGGAAGCGCATATCGTTGTTGAAGAACAATCTGAGATCGTCGACGCCGTAGCGCAGCATCGCGAGACGTTCGACGCCCATGCCAAAGGCGTAGCCGGTATAGCGTTCGGGGTCGATGCCCACCGCTTCAAAAACCTTCGGGTGCACCATGCCGCAGCCGCCAACCTCCAGCCAGCGGCCTTTCTCGTCCTTGATGTCCATTTCAGCCGAGGGTTCGGTGAAGGGGAAGAATGACGGTCGCAAACGCACCTCGACCTCGCGCTCGAAAAAGCGCGAGTGAAACATCTGCAGGTCGTACTTCATGTCGGCGAACGTGACTTTCTCCGCCACGTAGAGGCCTTCGACCTGATGGAACATCGGGCTGTGGGTGCGATCCGAGTCGCAGCGGAAGACGCGCCCGGGGCAGATGATGCGAATCGGCGGCTGACGCTGCTGCATCGTGCGAATCTGCACTGGCGAGGTGTGCGTGCGCAGTACGCGTACCGCGTTCATCACATAGAACGTGTCCTGCATGGCGCGCGCCGGGTGCAGTTCGGGAATGTTCAGTGCGGTGAAGTTGTGGAAGTCATCCTCGATCTCCGGGCCTTCGACGCTCTCGAAGCCGAGCTCGCCAAACAGCTGACGCATGCGGTTGATCGTGCGCGTGATCGGATGCAGCCCGCCGCTGCTGTCGCCGCGGCCGGGCAGGGTGACGTCGATACGCTCGGCAGCGAGCTTGGCTTGCAGGTCGGCGTCGGCCAGCGTCCTGGCGCGTGCCTCGATCAGTTCGGCGACGGCCGACTTGACCTTGTTGATGCGTTCGCCAAAAGCCTTGCGCTCATAGCCCTGGAGGGTGCCGAGCTGCTTCATCTGTTCGGTAATGCTGCCTTTCTTTCCGAGCAGGTCCACGCGCAGCTGTTCCAGTACGCGGCTTTCGGTGGCGGTGCTCACGGCAGTCTGCGCGGACTGCAGCAGTTGTTCGAGTTGGTCGGTCATGGATCGAGTTTCGCAAAAAAGCAAAAGGGGAGCGGCTGCTCGCCGCTCCCCTCGAATGCAACACAAATTACGACAGGGTGTCGCTTAGGCGATGCCGAGCTGGGCCTTGGCCTGGGTCACCAGGGTGGCAAACGCTGCCTTGTCGTGAACCGCCAGATCCGCGAGAACCTTGCGATCAAGGGCAACGCCAGCCTTGGTGAGCCCGTTGATAAATCGACTGTACGACAGACCCAATTCGTTGCTGGCGGCACCGATACGGACGATCCAGAGTGCGCGGAATTCGCGCTTCTTGACCCGACGATCGCGATAAGCGTACTGCCCGGACTTCATCACCTGCTGCTTGGCCACGCGGAACACGCGTGACTTGGCGCCGTAATAGCCCTTGGCCTTCTTCAGAACCTTCTTGTGCTTGGCGTGCGCGGTGACGCCTCTCTTGACACGTGCCATCTATAGTCTCCTGATCGGTTTAGGCGTAGGGCAGCATGTGCCGCACTTCGCGCACGTCGGAGCCGTTCACCTGGGCTTCGCCGCGCAGCTGGCGGATGCGCTTGCCGGACATCTTGGTCAGGATGTGGCGCTTGTGAGAGTGTCCGCGCTTGAAGCCGCCTTTGCCGGTCTTGGCAAAGCGCTTCGCTGCGCCTTTTACCGTCTTCATCTTTGGCATTTCTATACTCCTAAGTTAGGTCCAGTGCCGGCTGCGCATCCTTGCCAAGGAGCTGACCGGGCCCCTCGTGTAGCGGAGGGGGCTTCCATTGCAGCGTCGCGACTTTGGGGCCGCTTCACCGCCTCCGCCGGGCCCAAAATGGCGCCCTGCGGAGATGCGATCTGGCTTCAAGTCTGAAGCCAAGCCGCGAATTCTACTTGCGTTTCGTCGAAATCACCATCACCGACTGACGTCCTTCCATCTTTGGCCACTGTTCGATCTGGACCGTTTCGCCCAGTTCGTTGCGCAGGCGTTCCATCACCTGCATGCCGAGTTCCTGATGTGCCATTTCGCGGCCGCGGAAGCGGACCACGATCTTGACCTTGTCCCCTTCCTCGAGGAAGCGAGTGATCGAACGGAACTTGGTCTGGAAGTCAGCTTCCTCCGTGGAGGGGCGGAACTTGATTTCCTTGACCTGGATCTGCTTCTGCTTTTTCTTGGCGGCGTGGGCGGCCTTGTCCTTCTGATAAAGGTACTTGCCGTAGTCCATGATCTTGCAGACCGGGGGTTCGGCGTTGGGCGATACCTCGACCAAATCCATCCCGTCTTCTTCCGCGCGCGCCAAAGCGTCGCGCGTCAGCATGATCCCCATCTGGGTGCCGTCGTCCAAGATGACACGTACGCGCGGCGCCGAGATCTGATGATTGCGCCGGTCTTCACGTTCTAAAGCGATGCGAAATCTCCTGAGTCAAACCCGATTTCCGGTCCAATGCCTGGCCCACTTCACCCCTGTGCACCATCTGGTGCAAATGCGTCAACGCGTCACTCAAAAGGGATGTCCCGCGCGATCGGGCAGTCGGGCAGGGCCGCGCATTGTACGGGCGGGGCTCTGGCTTCACAAGAGCGTCTTAGGGGACGGTGTCCGCGGCGTTGCCGCCGGGATTGTGGAGCCGTGCTGCAGGCGTCGGTTTGGTTGCGTCATCGGGAGACGACTGCGTACACTTCCAATTCGATTGATGTGCTGTAACAGCTTCATACAAAAAGCAAAGTAGGAAGTCCACAAGGCGCTTCCAGTGCGAACGGAGGAGTGTCCTGCGCGCGGTCTCAGAAAGCCGTCGCGAAATCCTCGACAGGGCGTACCGGCCGTGCGTGGTCATCACGATCGATAACAGGGGGAGCGGAATGAGATCGAACAGGGGTGTCAAATTCCTTCGGCATCATGCGGGCAGGCTGTTCGCTGTGTCGGTGCTGTATGCCGGCGCTGCAGCGGGCATGGAATTCACCATCGCTGACAACACGGTCCGTATCGAGAATCTGGTCTCGATTGGCGCGTCGATGCGCATGCAGGACCGGGATTCGTCCCTGGTCGGCAAGTCCAGCCTGAATCCCGGGCTCTGTGTGGCGCGCGAGACGCCCAGCGGCGATGCGCCTGACCCCAGCGGGAACAACACGTTCTCGGGTGATACCTGCTCGGGAACGGTGGACGATGCGGAGTTTGGTAACCGCAACAACTACTTTGTGGCTCAGCCGGGCGGATATCAGCCCAACGGTGACAACGGCAATCTGAACTTCGATCAGTACGACATCGTTCACGCCACCGCAAAGCTGACGACCGATCTGACACTCGATCTGTTCGGGTTCAACGTTTTTGCGCGCGGCTTGTATTTCTATGATGGTCGCTATTCCGATTTTGAGGAGCGCCATCCCGACAATACAATGCAGCCGTCGCGCACCGACTACCCGAGCGCTGCGGTTGGCACCAACGGCAACGGCTTCGAGGTGCTCGACTACTTCGTCAGTCGAACCTTCGAGGTGGGCGACCGGCTGGTCAGTTTCAAGCTTGGCAACCACGTGCTGAACTGGGGCGAGAGCGGCTTTCTGGCGCTGAACAGCCTGAATACGGTCAATCCGTTGAATCAGGCGCTGCTGCGTCTGCCTGGATTCGATATCAAGGAACTGTTCCTGCCGGTGGGCATGGTGTCGATCAATGCCGAAATCATGGACG
>JBFFJL010000218.1:0-6512 GCA_041555955.1 Nevskiaceae bacterium | reverse complement strand
GCGATTGCGGGGGCGTCCTTGTTTCAGGAGTTATCAATGAGCATCACCACTCTGGGTATCGTTGGCGCGGGCATGATGGGCAACGGCATTGCGCAGGTCAGCGCTGCGGCCGGTCTCAACGTCATCATGGTCGACATCAACGAGGCCGCCGTCGCCAAGGGTCTGCAGACCGTCGCCGGCAGCCTCGATCGCCTGATCAAGAAGGAAAAGATCAGCGCCGCCGACAAGGACGCGATCCTCGGGCGCATCAAAGGCACGACGAACTACGACGACCTCAAGCCGGCACAGCTGGTGATCGAGGCGGCAACCGAGAACACCGAGATCAAGCTGAAGATCCTGCGTCAGCTCGACGGCCTGCTCGATTCGTCCGCCGTGATCGCGACCAACACCTCATCGATCTCGATCACCCAGCTGGCGGCCGTGACCTCGCGCCCCGAGCGTTTCATCGGCATGCACTTCTTCAATCCGGTGCCGTTGATGCAGCTGCTGGAAATCATTCGCGGCCTGCAGACCTCCGACGCCGCCTACGCGCTGGCGATGAACTTTGCGCAGACCATCGGCAAGACGCCGATCACGGTCAAGAACAGCCCGGGCTTTGCGGTCAACCGCATCCTGTGCCCGATGCTGAACGAGGCGATCTTCGCGCTGCAGGAAGGCGTCGCCACGGCCGAAGACATCGATACCGGCATGAAGCTCGGCTGCAACCACCCGATCGGTCCGCTGGCGCTGTGCGACATGGTCGGTCTCGACACCCTGCTGGCGATCATGAAGGTCTTCTACGAGGGCTTCGGCGATCCCAAGTACCGCCCGGCACCGCTGCTGGTCGAGATGGTCGACGCCGGCCTGTACGGCCGCAAGACCGGCAAGGGCTTCTACGACTACAGCAAGTAGTGGCTAGATTGGTTGTTTTTTGCCTAAGCCCCGCGCATCGCGGGGCTTTTTTACAGGCCACATACAAACCGCGGCCTGGACTGCCAGCATCATCTTGCCCTTCGTCAGCTCGAGTGATGGGCGTTCTCAAAGCATAAGTTGAACTTGTAGTTCCCCAACGATGAATCCGAGAATTGCTCCGCAGAGCACCAGCGTTTTCTCGTCCTCCTTGAACGCAGGCCGCAACATTCCTTCAAACTCGACCGGGGTGAGCAGGCTCATCTTCCGGACAATGGTGTCATTGATATCCAGTGCGTCCATCGCATAAGCCTCGACATGCTTGGATGCCTCCGGAATCAGTTCAATAATCCGCTGAACGATCAGTTGCCTCATTTCCTGATAGCGCTCAGAACCGAGTGCGTACAGCACCAGCGGTCGCGCAATACCCAACTGGTCATCTGCGGCCTGGCTAACATGGCGATGCAAGAGGTCAACCAGCTGTTCGGCGAACGGGCCTGACATCAAATGCTCGACCATATTGGCCGGTGTCAGGAGCTGCTTCGCAATGAGCGTTGCGTAGTCGACAGCGACTTCGTTCTGACGCGAGATGAATTTTCCCTGAAACGTCACTCCCATGAACTTCACGGGGTTCAATGGGCGAAACAGCATCTGCAATGCGAGCCAATCGCTGATCAGGCCGACCAAGCCGCCAAACGCCGGAATGAGCCACGCTTTATGCCACAGCAACCAGCAGGCCAACTGTACGAAACCAAGAATCAGTCCAAACCAAAAGCCGGCATTTCGAAAGAAAATGAACTCTTTGTGCCCGATGCTTCGAAAGATTTCGTTTAGCAGAACCTTATCTTTCACCATATTCGAAACCAGCAGCTGCTTGGCGTCGAAGTAGCGTGAAGGTTCCTGTAGAACGTCGCGCCACAGGTTGACCGACAATTGTGGAATTTCTTTCTGGAGCCGTCTGACAACACGCACACGAGCGAATTCTGGAAGCTGCGCCCATAACGTGGGCATGAAGCGTTCACCAACTTCGCGGATGAGATCCTCACTCACCCGCTGCAGCGGTTGCTCCAGCTCCTGAATCATCCGCTCTGGATCGAGCTTGCTGACAATCTCTTCAATTGTGATGAGCCGCCCGACCAGGAGGTCGGCAGCAGCACCAGCCATTTTTTCGGCCTTCCTCGGGACGACCCCCTGCCACCCGAGATACGGTGGAATCCCGCGAAACTCGACAGGTCGATACATCATCTCAAGGGCTAACAGCTTGGTGACATAGCCGATGAACGCAGCCAGCATCGGAATTCCGACGTAGGTCACCCAGTGTTGCTGAAAGTCTGCTGCGAATGCACTCAGCCAACTCATTTGTATTCAAACCTCATGCAGACAGGCCGCTGACTCTCCTGCGCATGGGCACACTGCGCAAAGCTTGGCTTTTCATTCGTTTGCTCCATCCTGCGGCGCAGACTCATCATTGCCCTCACTGCCGTCAGCCTTCTTCTGCGTCGGCATACCGGAGCCATTGAGCGCCTGCTTGCGCTGGATCTCTGCGGAGACGAAGGAGACCCAGGAGGTGGCCTGCTCAGCAACGTCCGGATCACTGGCGGCGTTGATGAAGGTACTTCTGGCTTGTGCGAGCTTGCCGGCGTTGTACTGCGCGGTGCCCAGCTGCATGCGGATCGAGCCTTTGTCGTCGATGTCCTTACCCTTGAGTGCACTCTCGAAGGCTTCAGTGGCCTGGGCGTAGTCGCCGGTCTCGTTATAGGCCTGACCCAGATACACATAGTGCTTGGCCTGTCCGCTGGTCTCGGCCAGCTTCTTCAACACCGGGATCTGCTGGTCGTATTCCTTGGCCATGCTCAGGGCCTGCGCATACAGCTGCAGGTTCTCGACATCCGGTTCGATCACTTTGGTTTTGAAGGCCTTGGTCAGCAGTTCCACCGCCGGGTACGGCGCTTCCTGTGCCAGATACAGCCGTGCGAGATTGAGCTGGTCCTGCGGCTTGCTGACCATGCCGCCCTGATACGCGGCGTGCAGCGTCGCCAGCTGCTGCTTCTGATCGCCCATCAGCCCGTACATGCCCGACAGCTGCAGCCAGTAGGTCTCCTTGGGGTAGTAGGCCACCAGCAGTTCCAGCACCTTGGCCGCGCGCGGATAGTTGCCCAGCTCGTAGTACGCCGCTCTGAGCAGGGCCAGCCAGTTCTCCTTGGGCTGGACTTGCCGTTCCTTGGCCTTCTTCAGACCCGCCAGCACCGCCTTCTCGGTCTTTGCGTAGTCGCCGGTCTGGTAGTAGGCCTGCGCCAGCAGCATGTAGGCGTCCGGCTGCGGGTCGCTGGCCTGCTTGAACCACTCGCCCAGGATCTTGATCGCGGTTTGATAGTCCTCGGTCACGAAGTGCAGCTGCGCCAGTGCGAACAAAGTCGTGCTGCGCATCGCTTCGGGCAGGTTCTCCTGCTTCAGCACTTCCTTGTACGACGCGATCGCCTGCGGCGTGTTGTCCATGGCGTAGTACACCGCCGCCATGAAGTTCCAGTACGTCGCCTTCTCGTAGTCGTTGAACTTGGCGTAGCCGGCCTTCATCCCCTGCATCAGGTCCAGCGCCTGTTGATACTGCTTCTCGTCGAAGGCTTTTTGGGCTTCTTCCAGCTGCTTGTAGACCTTCTGACTCAGGGTCTGCGTCAGCTTGGTCGGCGGCTTGACCGGCTTCTCCTTGTCTTCGGCATGAGCGTTCAGGGACAGACTGCCCAGAACCAGGACAGCCAGCGCCCTGCAGAGCGACGATCGGAGCGGTGATCGATGCATCACGTCACTTCTCCAGCTTAAAAGTGATCAGGTGCTGCACATGCGGCACCTCGACCGGTTTGCCGTTGTCGACCCGCGGCTTGTACTTGAACTTCAGCACCGCCTTCTGTGCAGCACTGTCGAACATGCCCTGCGGTTCGGCTTCCAGCACGACCGGGTCCTTGACCGCGCCGGTCTCGGTCACGGTGAACTCCAGCAGCACCCAGCCTTCGATCCCGCGGCTGGCGGCGCGGCTGGGATAGATCGGTGCGACCTTGACGATCGGCAGGTATTCGCCGTCACTGGCCGACAGTCCAAAACCCGCCTTGACCGCCACATCGTTGCCGACGTTCATCGGGCCGATGTTGATCGCTCCGGCATCCGGGTTGGCGGCGTCCTGCTGCTCCGGCGCCACTTCCGGCGGCGGCGCTTCGGGCTTGTCCGGCTTCTCCGGCTTGGGCTTGTCGATATCCAGGTTCTGGTCCTTCTTGACCCGCACGAAGTCGACGATGCGCCCACCCGGCGCCTTGGTCATCGCCTCGCGCCCCGAAGCCACCAGCTCGGCCATCAGCCAGAACAGCAGGAACGCGACGATCGCTGCGACGATCGCACCCAGCACCATCCGCACCAGACCCGGACCCGGTGGCTTGTGCCCCAGACTGGCGATTGCGCTAGCGGTCACGGTTCGTTCGCAGCGATCGAGACATTGAACACCCCGGCCTGACGCGCCGCGTCCATCACCGCCACCAGCTTCTCGTTGGTCGACTGCTTGTCGGCCTGGATCACGACCGAGCCCTGCGGGTTCTCGGCGTGCAGGCGTTCGATGTTCGCGCGGATGTTTCTGACATCCACTCGTCTGCGGTCGATCCAGATCTGCCCGTCCGCCGCGATCGCGATCAGGATGTTGGCCTGGTCCTGCTTGGTCGCGGTCGTGGCTTCCGGCCGGTTCACTTCAATGCCGGCTTCCTTGATGAAGCTCGCCGTGACGATGAAGAAGATCAGCATGATGAACACCACGTCCAGCATCGGCGTCAGGTCGATGCTGCTGTCGTCTTCTTCCTGCGGGATTTGACTGAGGCCTTTCATATCGTTTCTCGGTGTTTTACGTGCCGGACTCTTCCACCGTCAGGTGGTCTTCCAGCAGGGCGACATGACGCTTGGCACTGGTTTCGAGGTAATGGATCGCGAACAGGCCCGACAGTGCACCGACCATCCCGGCCATCGTCGGGATCGTCGCCTGCGATACGCCCGAGGCCATCAGCCGCGGATTGCCCATGCCGGAGTTCGCCATGACGTCGAACACGGCGATCATGCCGGTCACGGTGCCCATCAGCCCGAACAGCGGACACACCGCCACCAAGGTCTTGATCGTCGGCAGGTACTGCTGCGCGCTGAGGTACACGTCGGCGATCAGGGCCTTGCGGATCTGGTGGGCGCGCCAGCTGTGATGCTCCGGGCGCTGGTTCCACAGGTTCTGCACCTGCGCTTCGGCTTTGGGCAGCCCGAAGCGGAAGTACACCCAGCGCTCGGTGATCAGCAGCCACATCAGGAAGATGACGCCGCCGATCACCGTCAGCACCGGGCCGCCGGAGTCTCGAAAACTCTGGATCCGGTCCGCGATGTCCAGGATCGCCAGAATGAACTGGGTCATGGTGTGCTCTCCAGCCGGATCAGGCTTTCTTGCGTTCCATGTATTCGGCGATCAGTCCGGCGCTCTGTTCATGCAGCATGTGGATGATCGCCTTGGCCCGGCTCGACGCCGCCGAGTGCAGGAACACCACCGGGATCGCCACGCACAGGCCTTCGACCGTCGTCACCAGCGCCTGGCTGATACCGCCGGCCATGGTCTTGGGGTCGCCGGTGCCGAACAGGGTGATCGCCTGGAAGGTGTTGATCATGCCGGTCACGGTGCCCAGCAGGCCCAGCAGCGGCGCGGCGACGGAGACAATCTTCAGGAACGTCAGCGCGCGGTTGATGCTCGGGGTTTCCTTCAGGATCGCTTCGCCCAGTTTCATTTCCAGGGTCTCGGCGTCGACGCCCTGGTTGGCGTGATAGGCCTTGAGCACCCGGCCCAGCGGGTTGGCATCGCTCGGCGCTTCAACCTGGGCTTTCTGCTTGCGCACCTTGGCGGCGACGATCGTCAGCATGATGATGCGTTCCAGCGCCACCAGCAGGGCGACGGCGCCCAGCGCGATGATGACGTAGCCGACGGTGCCACCCTGCTGGATGCGGTCGTTCAGGCGCGGGGCTTCGACCAGTCGTGCCAGCAGCGAGCCGCCGGTCGGGTCCAGGCCAAAGCTTTCCGCCGGTTCGCTGCTGTCGACGTAGTCGTCGATCATGCGCAGATAGCGGCCGTCCGGCTGGCGCTTGAGTTCGGCCAGCGTCTTCTGGTCGCCGCGCCACGCCAGATAGCGCGGGTCCGGGTCGTTGGTGACGACGTCGAATTCGCCGACGCGGATCACTTTCTTGGTCACTTCGCGCCCTTCGGCGGTCAGCACCGGCGCTTCGAACGTGGCGATCTTGCCGCCTTCGGTCATCTCGCGCTGCAGTTCGAACCACAGCTGTTCGATCTCGTCGATGGTCGAGATCTGCGACGCCCGGCTCATCTTCTTGGCGAAGGCTTCAAGAAAATCGTTGCGGCCCGGGTACTGCGCCGAGACGGGACTGTTATGGAAGATGCCCTGCAGATCGCCTGCGGTCTGCTGGAAGATGCCGAACAGTTCCTTGAGCGCGCCCAGCTTGTTGGTCAGCTGTTCTTCCTTGTCCTTGATCGTCAGCTTGTTGCTGTCGAAGGTCTGTTCGAGGCTCTTGGAGCGGGCTTCGGCGGCGTCGCGCCGCGCCTTGGCCTG
>JBFFJL010000217.1:0-6530 GCA_041555955.1 Nevskiaceae bacterium | reverse complement strand
TGTTTGAGGAATGGCCTCAGGTGGACGACGTGCAATAAAAAACCCCATATTTCTATGGGGTTAGTACACTTCTGTGGACATCTATAGACGACGAATTGGTGGAGGTGGCGTCACCATAATCGGACAAGTAGTTCATTGTTTATATGCGATATTCCTGATTCGTATTTTATGGGTTACCCCCGTAGTTACCCCCACAGAAAGTACGCCGCCGAATTGCGTCGGCGGTTCCGTCAGTAGGCTTTTGTCATATCGCTTGTGATATCGATGCAGCAGCACGAAGGTCTGAGCGCAGCTGGTCACGATGTCGAGCAAGTCGCGGCAGTCATCGGCCGTGAGTTGTGGGGCCTGCTCGCTTTGCGGACCAGCTGTAGCGCGGCTTCAAGCTTGCGGGCATTGGGTTCCGGCGCCGACGGTTGAGGCTGCATCCCCGTATAAGGTGCACGCGAAGGATGCCGGTGGCTCACAGCCGGAAGCGGGTGCCTTTGTGAGATTTGACGCGATAGCCGGCGGAGATGAATACGTCGAGGTTGTGGTGATCGACCTGATAGGTTTTTCGGTCGGCAGCAGTAGGTGCAAAATTTGCACGAACTGAATCCGGGGCCAACTCCCTTTCCGCAAATACCTTGCGGATGTGGCGGCTGATCACCGTGCAGTCACGGCCAACGCGCAATCGCAGGCGTCAATTAACCTGGCGCTGCTGTCGGACGTGATTGACGGGTTCTGGACCCCGGCCTACGTGCAGGTGATGACGGTGCCCTTCATCTTTGGGCTGTTGGTGGTTGCGCTGCTTGTCGGGGCATTCGTTATCAGTCTGCATGCAGGAAGGCGATAGGCGGCAGCTTCGGCTGCACGCGTCTGCTTGGGCACCGCAAACCTTAAGCGGTCGGTATTGGGTGCGTGTACCGCACGACCGACAGCCCCTCAATCCAGTGTGGATGGGGAAAGTCCGAACGGTAACGGGCTGCTACCATTTAGGCATGGCATCTACCGGTAGATTGAAATGGCCCGTACCAAGGATCAGGCGCGCTGGCGCAAGGGCGCCGAAGGGAGAGGGAGGAAGCGAATTGAAGTGTGGCTGCCGGTCGGTTTGATTCGGGCGTTGGATGCGTTTCCTGGTAGCCGAGGGAGGAGCGAGAAGATCGGAAAGTTGATCCGGAGCCAGCAGGTCTTGCTGGAAAAACAGTCCAAGAACGATCAAAAACGAGGCGACTCAACGGCCGAGACTCTTGGAACACAGACACGCCTCCACGGCTTCTGAGGCAGCAGGTTTGTTGATCGACGAACAGGGCATTCTGCGGGGCTGTGGAGGGGAATTATGAAATGCGACATATTTTCCCAACGTCTACCGGTAGATGTTTCTGGCTTGGAAGGTCTTCAACTCCGGCGCCTGGTATGCATATGCGCTATTGAAAGATCGCTGTCGTGACATTCCGCCGTAGCACCGTCCGGGGTGTCTGATCAAGCTGCGGCCTCTGTGCTGACGGCCGCTGGGCATCCGGCTGGCGACGCATTATGAGACGAAATCATTATGAGACGAATTCTGAGACGCGGCCCTTATTTCGTCGTTGAGCGGGTCGATCGGCATGTCTTTATGGGGTGAATGGCGGGGCCATTGCTCCCGCTTCGCCCTGCCAAATCAATCTTCGTGAAGACATGGGCTTAACGATAAGAAAGCTCTACCGGTAGAGCATCTACCGGTAGATATTGTGCATGGCAGCGATCCAAGGTTCCGCAGTGCACCTGTGTGGACAGGGGGCCGTCGTGACAGAAGTTTCCTGATCGGCCTCGACATTCCGTCGGGGAAATTGGAAACCGATCATGACTAGCGAAACCCCCACCAAATCTGGAATCCCTCTGAGCGATTCACTCGCCGGGCTTCCGCGCTTTCTGGACCTTCGGCAACTCATTGGCCTTTCGACGCTGAGCAAATCAGCGGTCTATCAGGAGATCGCAGCTGGCAGGCTGGCTGCACCACTGAAGATTCGCCCGGGCCGCAGCGTCTGGCGCTATCAAGATGTCCAGGCTTGGCTGGTTCAGCTTGAACAGAAAGCGATGGAGCGGGCACTCAAGGCGCGCGGCCCCCTGATTCGGCGAACGGCCGGCGGCCAGCCGGCAGTCCGGTGAGCGCCACGGGTGTTGTTGCGGCGCCGGCGCCAGGGCTCCAGGCGGGGTGGCAGGCCTTCATGGAGTCTGGGAACTACACCACGTTGGCAACGCTGACCTTCCGCATTCCCGTAACCGTGGCTGCTGCCCGTGCCCATGTCCGCGCTTGGCTGGGGCGGGTTTCGCGGAGCTTCGGAGGGCGTCGCTGGTATCGGCATAGGCCGCCCGATCTGGAGTGGGTCTATGTGCTGGAAACGACGCTCGCGGGTCACTGGCATGCACACGTCCTGTTGAAAGCCCGTTGTCGTGATGTATCGCAGAAGGACTGTCGCTGGATGGAAGGAGTCTGGCGGCGTCATGGGATTGCACAGGTTGCGGCGATTGGCAATCTGGCCGCAGCCAGTCGCTATCTATCCAAACACATCGCGCCTGGGTGGGAGCCCGAGATCAACGGCATGACGACGCGTTGATCCTGATTCGCGGTACCTGATGGAAGTCCCTGCTGAGCGCAATGTGTCGCGGGGAATGGTGGGTTGGCAGGCGCAAACTAACTGCGACCGTCCCGGCCCTTGTCTGGATTCTATTGCCTGAAGAAAGGCTCTTGAGGGTGTCGGAATGGGCAGTTGAATGACCGAAAATGGCTGGGACGCAGAACTTGGCTGCAGCTCTAGTGAAGTCCCCGACTATTATCCCGTCAATAGAGGCACGGCGAAGTGCTCGAACTATGCGCAGGGCGAAGCGATGATAGAGGGTGTGGCCATGCCCACAATCGGCGAGCTGCTCGGCGAGCCAAGTGCTTTGGAGCAGTAGCATGGGAAAGTCGAGTGGCGAAATAAAACGTTGATGTAACGACGCAAGAACCTATAGGGGTGGCAGCTACCCTCCTGTCCCAACTAAGAAGACAGATAACGAGATTCGATGTGACTACAAAACTCACCCTTCCTCGACTTGAAAGCCTCCTCCTAGCGGCTTGCGACGACCTGCGCGGCAGCATGGATGCCAGCGAGTACAAGGAATACATCTTCGGCATGTTGTTCCTGAAGCGCGCCAGCGATCTCTTCGATCAGCGGCGGGCGGAGCTGAAAGCAGAGCTGAAGGCGCAGGGCATGGCGGACGAGGACATCGCCATCGAGCTGGATGACTCGGACAACTACTCGGGCAAGTATTTCTATGTGCCGCCGCGGGCGCGCTGGAACGAGGCCTGGCAGGAAGAGGTATTCGAGGACGGGCAGAAGGTGCTCAAGCCGCGCCCGGCGCTGAAGCACACAAAGGAAAACGTCGGCACCACACTAAATAAGGCGCTGGAGGCGATCGAAGACGCCAACACGGATGCGCTGCAGGATGTACTCAAGGGCATCAACTTCAACAAGAAGATCGGCCAGCGCACGCTGGATGACGACACCCTGGCGGACTTCATCCAGAACTTCGAAAAGATACCGCTCAAAGACAGCGATTTCGAATTCCCGGATTTGCTCGGCGCCGCTTACGAGTGGCTGATCAAGTATTTCGCCGATTCTGCGGGCAAGAAGGCCGGCGAGTTCTATACCCCGGCTGAAGTCGTGCGGATCTGCGTCGAGGTCTGTAACCCGGACGAAGGCATGTCCGTGTATGACCCGACGGTGGGGTCCGGCGGCATGCTGATCCAGATGCGCGACTACCTGCGCGAGAAAGGGGGCGATGCCAGCGAGTTGGCGCTGTACGGTCAGGAGAAGATCGGCACCACCTGGTCGATCTGCAAGATGAACATGCTGCTGCACGGTATTGGCCATGCCGACATCCGCCAGCAAGACACCCTGCGCGAGCCGCAGCACCTGGATGACAACAACGAGCTCAAGCGCTTTGACCGGGTGGTCGCCAATCCGCCCTTCAGCCAGAACTACATCAAGAAGGACCTGAAATTCCCCGGCCGCTTCCCGGTGATGATGCCGGAGAAAGGCAAGAAGGCGGACCTGATGTTCGTGCAGCACATGCTGGCGGTGCTCAAGCACGATGGCCGCCTGGCCAGTGTGATGCCGCATGGCGTGTTGTTCCGTGGCGGTGAGGAGCGTGAGGCGCGCAAGCATTTCATCGATCACGGCCTGCTGGAGGCCATCATCGGCCTGCCCAGCAATCTGTTCTACGGCACCGGCATTCCAGCCTGCATCGTGGTGTTGAACAAGTCCGGGGCGGACACGCGCGAGCATGTGCTGTTCATCAATGCCGATCGCGAATACCGCGAGGGCAAGGCGCAGAACCATCTGCGCCCGGAGGACATCGACAAGATCATCTATGCCTACCGTAATGGTGAGGACATCGACGCCTACGCCCGTCATGTGCCGCGCACGGAGATCATCGATGAGGACTACAACTGCAATATCCGGCGCTATGTGGACAACGCGCCGCCGCCGGAGCCCCACGATGTGCGGGCGCATCTGCACGGCGGTGTGCCGAAAGTCGAGGTCGAGAGCCTGAGCCACTACTGGGACAACTACGCCCAGCTGCGCGATGACCTGTTCGTGCCGCGCGACGAGAACTACCTGGATTTCTCGCCCGTCATCAACAACAAGCGCGCGATTGCGGATTTCATCGCCCAGCATCAGGGTGTGACGCAGCGACATGAAGCCTTCATGCAGACGCTGGACGCCTGGTGGCAGCAAAACCTGCCCATCGTCGAAGCCCTGGCGCCGGATGCGCAGAATCAGGAAGCCAGGCCACGCAATGTCTACGTGATGCGCAGCGCCTTGCTCGCCAGCATCGAGCAGGCCCTGGCCGAACAGCAACTGCTCACGCCCTTCCAGGTGCGCGGAGCATTCGCCAACTACGTGGATGTGCTCAAGGCGGATTTCAAATCTATCGCGGCCAGTGGTTGGGGCGCGGAGCTGATTCCGGACGAAGACATTCTGCAAAGCCAGTTCCCCGAAGTGTTGGCCGAGCAGGAGCAGGCGCAGACACGCCTGGCCGAATTGCAGGCGCTGTTCGCCGCCGCCGACGACGAAGATTTTGAAGATGCCGAGGATACTGGCGTCATGCCTGGCGAAGAGGTCAAGTCGAAAAAGCAGGAAATGCAAGAAAAGACAGCTGATTGGAAGACGCAGCTCAATACGATTAAGGATCTCGCGAAAAATCTCTACGTCGAACTCGAGGGCGCAGGCTTGCTGCCGCCAAGTCGAACGCAGGCGTACTACTGCACGGAAGGGCTGACACAAAAAGATGCTCTATTCGAGAACGGAAGGCGCATCCTGGATCTCGCCACGGAGGCTGGATTTAATGCGCCGGCAGTTGAGCGTATTCGTGTGCTTGTTGAAACGGGTGTCCGGCAGAGGGAGCGGCAGGAACCCATCAAAGACGGAATCAAGGAACTCAAGGAACTAGCCAAGGCGGTTTATACGGAATTAAAGGATCTACGCCTTCTCCCCCCGAACAAGAACAAGGCGTACTTCACTTCGGATGGATTGGTGCAAACAGATCCTCAATTCACCAACGGCCAGCGCATTCTCGATCTTGCCGCACAGCAGGGCTTTGCCAGCGGCTACATCGCGCCGTTGAATCAGGCCATGCTGGATGGCCAGAACGCGCTGGAGCGCGCCAATGTACTGGATGCCAGCCTAACCCGGCACAAAGCGCTGGAAGACGAGGTGAAGGAACTTAGAGCCACGATCAAGGGCATCGACAAGAAGCGCGATGAACTGGTGGACAGCGCCCGCGCCAAGATCAGCACCGACGAGGCCCGGCAGGTGATCACCCAGCGGCTGCAGCAGATCTTGATGGACACCTATGCAGCCTATTTGCGGGCGGATCAGCGGGCTTTGGTGAAGGCGGTGGAAAATCTGTGGGGCAAGTATGCGGTTACCGCAACTGCGATCGAGCAGGAGCGGGACGCCGCTGGGAAATCCCTTAGCGAATTCTTGGGGAAGCTTGGCTATGAGTGACTGGGTCGAAGCAACTCTTGATGAACTCTGCATTCTCAAGAAGGGGCTGAATTATTCATCCACTGACTACGCGAACGATAGTGATGGAACACCATTCATCACCATCAAGTGTTTCGAGAAAGGCGGTGGTTACGACCCTTCAGGAATCAAACATATTCGCTTGAATGTCGCTGATGGTGAGTATTTGCCTGAGGGCGCCGTGGTTTTCGCAGTGACCGATTTGACTCGGGCGGGCGACATTGTTGGCAGCCCGTTGCGTGTGCCGGACTTTGGAGGGAAAGGCGCTTTGGCGTCCATGGATTGCATGCGAGCCACACCGAAGCCCCAGCGATGTGATGAGTCTTTCATTTACCACCGACTGATGCTGCCGGATATTCGTCGGCAAATGGTCGCTGCGTCGGCGGGCTCAACGGTGCTTCACTTAGACACCAAGAAGGTGCCGAAGATGAAGCTGAAAGTGCCCGTGAGCCCAGACAGTCAAAGAGACATTGCGCGGGTGCTGGACGTCTGTGATCGGGC
>JBFFJL010000216.1:0-6603 GCA_041555955.1 Nevskiaceae bacterium | reverse complement strand
CTGCACGCCCAGCGGCAGGCCGTCGCGGTTGAGCCCGAGCGGCACCTGCGTGACCGGAAAGCCAAGCACGTTGAACAGCCCGCAGTAGGCGAAGTGGAACGGCCGCAGCAGCGGCACATTGTGCCGCGGCGCAGCGCTGGTGTACGGCGGCATCAGCAGCACACCGTCAGGGCCAATGGCTTCGATCAGTTCGGCACGTAGCGCGGCGCCGAGGCGGGCATAGCGTTCGATCGGCATCGGCACGCTTTCCAGCGCCGCCAGCACCAGCGCCGGAAGCGTGTGGTCCGAACGGCCGAAACACAGCTTCAGCAGTTCGCCAGCGACCGGGATGCGCCGCCCCTGCCCGAGCTGCTCGGCAAACGGCTGCTGCTGCGCCTGCTGCATCAGCGCTGACCAGATCTCGAACGAGCGCTTCATCGCCGGGAAAGCCGGCGTACTCAGGCCGCGTCCCTGCGACCCCAGCCAGTCCGCCGCACCGCGCTGTGCCGCGCGCAAATCCGCCGCGACCCGATGGCGGCCGTTGTGCTCGATCGACAGCACCCGCAGCGCACTGAGGTCCACTGCAGCCGGGTCACCGTGCAGCGTGCCGTCACGCGTCTCCGGATCGACGCCATCAGAGCCGGCCAGGATCTGCAGCAGCGGCCACAGGTCCTCGGCGCGACGCGCCAGCGGACCGGTCACGCAGTTGTAGTTCATCCGTCCCTCGGGCAGGGGAAACTGCCCGGTGTTGGGGACGATGCCCGGCGTAGGCTTGTGCCCGAACACCCCGTTGAAGAACGCCGGAAAGCGGATTGACCCGCCAACGTCCGCACCCAGGCCGAACGGCGATGCGCCGGCGCCGATGATGGCGCCTTCGCCACCGCTGGAACCACCGACCATGCAGCGCGGATCGTAGGGATTGTTGGTGCGCCCATAGGCGCGATTGTTCGACTCCAGCCACATGCACAGCTCGGAGGTGTTGGTGAAGCCGAGCACGATCGCGCCGGCTTTGCGCAAGCGCGCCACCGTCGGCGCGTCCTGTGCAGCGATGGCATTGCGCCGGGCAACCAGACCCGACACCTGGGGAAAGCCAGCGAACGCGAAGTTTTCCTTGATCGTGCACGGCACACCGTGCAGCGGCGGCAGATCGACCTGCCCCTGTGCGATCGCCGCATCGGCTGCACGGGCTTCGGCACGTGCGGCGTCGAAACGCTGCTGGACCACGGCATTGAGCGTCGGATTGACGCGCTCAATGTGCGCAATGTGCGCATCGACAACATCAAGGCTGCGCAGCCGGCCCTGGCGAATTGCCTGCGCCAGCGCGGTAGCGGACAACTGCATCGGATCTGACATTAGAGGCTCCGCGGATGGGGAGGGAGTGACGGTTGGGCGTGACCGCCGGCTCACATCTGCAGCAGGCGCGGCAACGCCGACGCCGGCGCTCTCGCCTCGTCGTCGAACGCATCCGACACCTCGGTCCGGTCCGGATTGATCTCCACCCGCCAGATCGGCGACTGACGCCGCTGCGTCGGGATCAGTCCGGCGGCCGGCCACACGATCGCGGCGGTGCCGATGCAGATGAACAGATCGCAGGCGTCAATCAAGGCCTGCGCCTGCGCAAACACGGCCTGATCGATGCCGTCACCGAACCAGGTGATGTCAGGTCGCAGTGCCTGCCCGCACTGCGGACAGGCACGAACCCGGTAGCGACCCGACGCGGCGTCCAGCAGACTGCCGTGCTGCGGACAGCGCAGCCGCCACAGGCTGCCGTGGAGTTCCGCGGCGACAACGGTGCCGGCACGCTGATGCATGCCGTCGATATTCTGCGTCACGACACTCAACGACGGATGCGCACGCTGCAGTGCCGTCAGATGCGCGTGCCCGGCGTGCGGATGGCAGCCCAGCACGTGCGAACGCCGCAGTTCGTGAAAATCCAGCACCTTGCGCGGATCACGCCGGAACGCCAGCTCGCAGGCGTGATCCTCGTAGTTGTACTCGTTCCAGATGCCGCCACGGCCACGATACGTCGGCACACCGCTTTCAGCGGACATGCCGGCGCCGGTGAACACGACGACCCGCTCGAACTGGCCCAGCCTCAGCATCGGCGATCAAGTCTCAAGCTGGCATGCCGCGCCGGCGACCGTCCTGCTCAGGCCAGCATCTGCGCGATGAAGCGCTCGCACTCCGGCTGATCCATGTAACGCGGCACCGCGTAGGTGTAATGCGCTTCTTTCAGCGCAGCGGTGGCAATGGCCGGAATGTCTTCGCGCTTGAGCTTCTCGACCGTGGTCGGAACACCGAACTGCTGGTTCTTTTCACGGATCCACGCGATGAAGGTGTCGGCCAACTGCTCCGGCGTCTCGCCGCCCTTGGCCAGACCGCCGGCCTTGGCCAGATCGGCCAGGCGCTGCGTGCACGCCGGCTTCGAGAAGTCGAGGACGTACGGCATGATGATGGCGTTCGCCAGTCCGTGTGGCACGTGATAACGCGCGCCGAAGTTGTGCGCGATCGCATGCACGTAGCCGACCCCGGCCTTGGTAAACGCAACGCCGGCCTTGTACGAAGCCAGCGACATGTTCTGGCGCGCTTCCTCATCAGCACCATTGGCCATGACCTTGGGCAGGTTCTGCACGATCAGGCGGGTCGCGTCCAGCGCCTCGCGATCGGTATCGGCCATCGCATTGCGCGAGATGTAGGCCTCGACTGCATGCGTCAGCGCGTCCATGCCGGTCGCGGCGGTAATCGGCGGCGGCAGCCCCTTCATCAACGAGCCGTCAAGCGCGGCAGCGGTCGGCAGCAGGCGCGGATCCATGATCGCGAACTTGCGCTGCTGCGCCGGATCGGACACCACCGCGGCAATCGTGATCTCCGAACCGGTGCCGGCCGTGGTCGGCACCGCGTACAGCGGCAGGATCGAACGCCAGACCCGGAACAGTCCGGCCATGTTCGCGATCGGCTTGCTGTTGGTCGCGCGTGCGGCGATAACCTTCGCGGCGTCGATCGACGAGCCACCACCGACCGCCAGGATCGCCTGGCTGCCTTCGCTACGCAGCATCTCCAGGCCGGCCTCGATCTGCGCGATCGTCGGATCAGGCTGCACGCCGTCGTAAACGACCCAGATCACGCCCAGCTCGGTCAGCTTCTGCTGCATCGCTTCGAGCAACCCGAGCTTGACCAGCATCGAGTCGGTCACGATCAACAGCTTCTTGACCCCCGCGCCTGCGATCATCTCGCACAGCTGCAGCGACGACCCCGGTCCGCTGACGATCTTCGGCTTGCGGAAGATCGGCAGGAACAGGGTGCTGATTTTCAGCACGAACATCAGCACGCGATAGAACACGACTTGCAGCGAGAACGGAATCATCCGGCGATCCTCTCTAATGAGTATCAGGGTTCAGGGCGCGGCACGCGCCCAGCCCGGGCATCGATGCCGACGGCTGCGGCAGGGGCTCCGGGTCAAGCCGCGCATTGTGCCTGAGCCACCGGTCAGGCCAAAACCCCTCAACGAGAAAGGCCGGCCCGGGATGCCCCGGGCCGGCTCGCAAGACGCTACGCCATCAGTACTGTCGTAACGCTGATTTCCGTGCAGTTATCGACCGACACGCTCAGCCCAGATCGAACCGGTCCAGGTTCATGACCTTGTTCCAGGCCGCCACAAAGTCCTGCACGAACTTGTCTTTCGCGTCATTGCAGGCATACACCTCGGCCAGCGCACGCAGTTGCGAGTTCGAACCGAACACCAGATCGACTCGCGTGCCGGTCCACTTGACGCTACCCGACGCGCGGTCGCGGATCTCGTAAACGCCCGCGGTCGACGACGGCTTCCACTCCGTGCCCATCTCGAGCAGGTTCACGAAGAAGTCATTGCTCAGCACCCCCGGACGCTGCGTGAACACCCCGTGCGGCGACTGCCCGGTATTCGCGTCCAGTGCCCGCAGGCCGCCGATCAGCACCGTCATCTCCGGCGCCGTCAGGGTCAGCAGCTGCGCGCGGTCGACCAAGGCTTCCTCCGGCCGCGCCGGATAGCCCTCGGCCAGATAGTTGCGGAAGCCGTCTGCCTTCGGCTCCAGCACCGCGAACGAGTCGACGTCGGTCTGTTCCGGCGACGCATCGCTGCGGCCCGGAGAGAACGGCACCTTCACGTCATGCCCGGCCTGCTGCGCCGCGGCCTCCACCGCCGCGCAACCGCCCAGCACGATCAGATCGGCCAGCGACACCTTCTTCGTGCCGCCTGCGTTGAACTCGCCCTGGATCTTCTCCAACACGGCCAGCACCTTCGCCAGCTGCTCCGGCTGATTGACCGCCCAGTGCTTCTGCGGCGCCAGACGAATGCGTGCGCCATTGGCGCCACCGCGCTTGTCCGAACCGCGGAAGGTCGAAGCCGACGCCCACGCCGTTGCCACCAGCTGCGGAACGGTCAGGCCCGACGCCAGGATTCTGGCCTTCAGCGCCGCGATGTCCTGTGCGTCGATCAACGGGTGATCGACCGCCGGTACCGGGTCCTGCCAGATCAGTGCTTCCTTCGGCACCAGCGGGCCGAGGTAGCGCGAAACCGGGCCCATGTCGCGATGGGTCAGCTTGAACCAGGCGCGCGCGAACGCGTCGGCAAAGGCGTCCGGATCATCCTTGAAACGGCGCGAGATCTTCTCGTAGGCCGGGTCCATGCGCATCGACATGTCGGCAGTGGTCATGATGATCGGCACCCGCGTGGATGCATCGTGCGCGGCCGGCGCCATGTTCGAATCGGTCGCGGTCCTTGGCGTCCACTGGTGCGCGCCAGCGGGACTCTTGACCAGCTCCCACTCATTGCCGAACAGCACGTCGAAGTAGCCCGAATCCCATTGCGTCGGATTCGGCGTCCACGAACCTTCGATGCCGCTGGTGATGGCGTCACCACCCTTGCCGCTGCGGTACTGACTGATCCAGCCCAGGCCCTGAGCCTCAACATCGGCGCCTTCCGGCTCCGGCCCCAGCAGCGCGGCGTCGCCGGCACCGTGGCATTTGCCGAAGGTATGCCCGCCCGCCGTCAGCGCAACGGTTTCCTCATCGTTCATCGCCATGCGCGCGAAAGTCTCGCGCACATCGCGGCCCGAGCCGATCGGGTCCGGATTGCCGTTGGGGCCTTCCGGGTTCACGTAGATCAGGCCCATCTGCACCGCGCCCAGCGGATCGTCCAGATGGCGATCACCGGTGTAGCGCTTGTCGCCCAGCCACTCGGCTTCCGGCCCCCAATTGATGTCCTCGCTGGGCTCCCACACGTCGGGACGGCCACCAGCGAAGCCAAAGGTCTTCAGCCCCATCGATTCCAGCGCGACCGTGCCGGCCAGGATCATCAGATCGGCCCAGGAAATCTTGTTGCCGTACTTCTGCTTGATCGGCCACAGCAGACGGCGCGCCTTGTCGAGATTGGCGTTGTCCGGCCAGCTGTTCAGTGGCGCGAAACGTTGCTCGCCGGAGCCGGCGCCGCCACGGCCATCCGAGATGCGGTAAGTGCCTGCGCTGTGCCAGGCCATGCGGATGAAGAACGGCCCGTAGTGACCGTAGTCAGCCGGCCACCAATCCTGCGAGTCGGTCATCAGCGTATGCAGGTCCGTGACCACCGCATCCAGATCGAGCGTCTTGAACGCCTCACGGTAGTCGAACGCCGAATCCATCGGATCGGACTTGGACGAATGCTGATGCAGAACCTTGAGGTTCAGCTGATTGGGCCACCAGTCCGCATTCGTCCGCGAACCAGCCACTGCGTTACCGCGACCGCCATGCATGACGGGACACTTGCTTTCAGAAGACATCGCTCTCCTCCAACTCATTGGGTGGGCCTGCTACGGGGACCACAGTAGCGCCGGAGCGATGTTTAATGAAATTGATTGTTTACAAGGACAGAATTGTTTTTGGCTATTGAAAGCTGATCGGGCAGCCGCTCTCAGGTCCTAGGCTTTCTTGCGGCCGATGAACTGCACCACCGCCGCCTGACCGGTGTGATAGGTCCCCTCACGCACCTCGCGGACCTGCTCGCGCAGCAGGATCGGCTCGCAGTTCGGAAAGCCCTGCTCGATCTTGGCGGGTGTCATCAGCAGATCCAGATCCTTGGGCCCGCCGGTGTCTCGCCCCAGCTGATCCTCCGAGTACGCCTCCAGCAGGATGATGCCGCCCGGCTTCAGCGCACGCTCGACCAGCGGATACAGCCGCGTGCGAATCGAGCCCGGCAGATGCGCAAAGATCGAGATCACCGCACCGTAGGTATCCGGCCCGGGCTCGAACTCGGCCAGATCAGCGACCCGCGTCTGAATCTCGACGCCCCTGGACTGTGCCAGCGCCTGCGCCTTGGCCAGACCGACATCGGAGCTGTCTACACCGAGCACCTGCAGTCCCAGTGAAGCGAGATACACACTGTTGCGACCCTCGCCCTCGGCCAGCGACAACACTGGCCCGCTGAGCATGTTTGCCTGCTCCGCCAGGAAAGTGTTCGGCTCGGTGCCATAAATGTATTCCTTGGCGGCGTATCGTTGATTCCACATAGACGCTCCACTGCTGAAGAAGTGCCATCCGTTCTAGCCGCTGCATCTTACCCAGCTTCGACTGGACGACCGCACGCAGAAGGCCCGGCTGTGCCCCGAAAAAAAT
>JBFFJL010000215.1:0-6621 GCA_041555955.1 Nevskiaceae bacterium | reverse complement strand
GCAGCACGGCAAAGGAGACCACAAGAAGAGAGATCAGGCTGGTCCAGAGTTTCTTGGTGTTATTCACGACTATCTCCTTGGCAGTCAGTGATTTACCCCTGCGGGATACCAGCGCCCCTCCGGCCGACGCGGCAGCCGAAAAGTCAGACGGCCTGCGGCGCAGGAAGGTTCCCGGGTGCAGGGGTCGGAACCCGGCGCACGTGCCTCATCAACGAGGACGGGTCGCGCTATCGCGTGCTCAAGGTTGTTCGTAACGCGGAAAGAGCACGTTGTTCTCAAGGTGGATGTGCTCCATCAGGTCGTGCACCAGCTTGGCTGCGCCGAGATAGAGTGCCTGCCACGATCGGCACGCGCCCTCGGGCAGCTCGAAATCGCCAGTCAGTTCCTCCAAGCGGCGCAACTGTGCGCCGTGGTCGTTGTGCTCGTGCCGCATTTGCGCAATAGGGCCACTCAACCAGTCGGCAAGCGGCTGCTGCATTGCTGGGAACAGGATGGTCTCTTCCTTGCACATGTGTGCCTCGAGTTCCGCTTGCACTTCAGTGAGTGCATCGGCGAGTCCGTGCGGCACACGCGGATGATCTGCATGAACCGATTCAACTTTGCGCGACAGCCGGATCAGCTCCGGAAGCTCTCGCCGGTGGACATCGTGATAGCGACTCAGAATGTGGTGAATCAGTAGCGCGGTGTCCTGCGGGGCCGGCGCCGCCTCGGGGACGGAAGCGAGGCCGTCGAGCGCGCGCACCACCTCGGCCGTATCAACGCCGCGCGCTCGCGCCGCTTCATCGAGCGGGACATTGCCCCGACAGCAGAAATCGAGCCTGAACCTGCGAAAAATCGCCGTCGCGCCAGGCAGTGTCGCAGCGATATCACCGACGGTGCGCAGATGCATGGAAGCCTGCTGGAGTTGCACGTTCATTGAGTCTCTCAGAGTGAACAGGTATTTGCGATGCGCATTTAAAACCGTGTAATGTGCATTGTCAATACTTGTTTAGCGTGACCAATGCGCCTCACCGCTTTCACAGACTACGGCTTGCGCGTCCTTATGCGACTGGCCGGTGCACCGGACCGGCTGTTCACCACCGACAAGCTCGCCGAGGAGTTCGGCATTTCACGCAACCACCTTGCCAAGGTGGTCCAAGACCTGGCCCGCGCCGGGTTCATTCGCACACAGCGCGGGGCCGGCGGCGGCTTCATGCTGGCAGTTGCGCCTGGGTCGATCTCGTTGGGCGATGTTGTCCGTCAACTTGAACAACGCCAATCACTGGTCGAATGCTTCCGCAGCGACGGCGGCGCGTGTTCGCTGACGCCGCGGTGCCGGCTCAAGTCGCGTCTAGTTGCTGCGCAAGAGGCCTTCCTTACCGAACTCGACAGGACCTCACTGGCCGAATGTGTCTATGTTCCCGGCAGCGCGACGCTCTCGACATCGGCGATAGAGAGTTCGCCCGTGCGCGCGGCGCGGTCTGCGAGTGCGCAGACGGCCAAGTATCGCGGGAGGACGCGCGGACGCGCACTGTAGTTGCATTCCACAAAGTGCGAGCGCGCAAGAGAGGGGTACGCGATGCGCCCTCCCCTACAGCGTCGTAGCGTGGGCGGCAGCACAGAATCGCGCAGAACTGACATCGGGATCGGCGGCTCTCGTAGCAGCCCCACTCGTTCGGGAGCGGCCTGTTGCATTTGAGTCGGCCGTGGCGCCTAGCGATGTTGACTTGGATCAAATCCAGCGCCGTGGATCCGATGCATATTCCACGACGACTCGAACCCCTGATCGGAGAATGTCATGACAGTCCAAGCAGCGCCTGCCGATTCCGATGCGCCCACCGTCGATCGATCCCGACGCCATTTCCTCGAGACTGCCGGTCTTGCAGGAGTCGCAACGGTCGGACTCCCTTTCGCATTGAGCGCGTGCCGTCAGCCCGACGCGCCCGACATGCCGCAGAACCTCGCTACGGCAGCCACGTCACTCCCGAAGCGCCACGAGATCTCACCCGGACAGCTCGACGAATACTACGGCCTGTGGAGCGGTGGCCACTCGGGCGAGGTGCGCGTGCTGGGCATGCCGTCCGGCCGCGAGATCAAACGTATCCCGGTGTTCAATCGCTGCGCGATGTCGGGCTGGGGACAGACCAACGAGTCGAAGGCGATCCTCGGCACCCGGGCCGACGGCACGATGAAGTACACGACTGGCGACACCCATCACGTGCACGCCTCGTACACGGACGGCACCTACGACGGCAAGTACGCCTGGGTCAACGAGAAGATCCACGGCCGCATCGCGCGCATCCGGCTCGACACCTTCGAGTGCGACAAGATCACCGAGATCCCGCACATCCAGGGCTTCCACGGCATCTTTCCGGACAAGCGCGATCCGGTGAAGGCGGAGGTGAACCACACCACGCGCGTGTTCTGCGGCTCGGAGTTCGCGATTCCGCAGCCCAACGACGGCCGTGATCTCGACGACCCGACCAAGTACTACTCGGTGTTCAGCTGCGTCGACGCCGAGACCATGGAGGTGCGCTGGCAGTGCAAGGTCAAGGGCAACATGGATCTGGTCGCCACCTCGTTCTCGGGCAAGCTCGCCGCCGCCAACCAGTACAACGTCGAGAACGGTGCGATGCTCGCCGACATGATGTCGGCCGAGCGCGACGCCTGCGTGTTCTTCAACGTCGCGCGCATAGAGCAGGCGATCAGCGACGGCAGGTTCTACACGCTGTCCGATTCCAAGGTACCGATCGTCGACGGCACGCCGGAGAAGAACACCGATCCGAAGACGGCACTGACCGCCTACGTGCCGGTGCCGAAGAACCCGCACGGCGTTAACGCCAGCCCCGACGGCAAATACTTCATCTGCGCCGGCAAGCTGTCGCCGACGGCGACGGTGATCGACGTCGCCGCGGTGGAACGATGGTTCGAAGGGGAAGTTCCCGAGATCGCGCAGACCATCGTCGCCGAAGTCGAACTGGGCCTCGGACCGCTGCACACCGCCTTCGACGGCCGCGGCAACGCCTTCACGACGCTGTTCCTCGACAGCCAGATCGTGAAGTGGAACGTCGAGAAGGCGATCGCTTTCTACAAGGGCGACAACAACGCCGCCTACGTCGTCGACCGGCTCGACGTCATGTACCAGCCGGGCCATCTCAACGCGTCGATGAGCGAAACCCGAGAGGCGGACGGCAAGTGGTTGATCACGGGCTGCAAGTTCTCCAAGGACCGCTTCCTGCCGGTCGGCCCGCTGCATCCGGAGAACGAACAGATCATCGACATCAGCGGCGAGAAAATGCAGCTGATCGCCGACCACCCGGTATGGCCGGAGCCGCACGATTTCATCGTCATGCGCCGCGACATCGTCAAGCCGCGGCAGATCTACGACCTCGCCGAATTTCCGAACGCAGTGAAGGAATCCAGGGTCGTGCGCGAGGGCAGAAAGGTCACGGTCCATCTGATCTCGGTCGCGCCGTCGTTCAGCCTGCCAGAGGTACGGGTCAAGAAGGGCGACGAAGTCACCGTGATACTGACCAACATGGACAAGGTCGAGGATCTGACCCACGGCTTCGCGCTGCCCAAGTACGACGTCAACTTCATCGTCAACCCACAGGAAACAAAATCCGTCACGTTCAAGGCCGACAAGCCCGGCGTGTACTGGTTCTACTGCTCGCACTTCTGCCACGCGCTGCACCTGGAAATGCGCTCGCGGCTGCTGGTCGAAGCCTGAGCGCCGTTCGACAGACCCGCGGCGGCCCGCTCCGCCGCGGGTCTCGTCTTGCGGCGATCAGCAACGATCCTCGTCAGCCCTTTGTAGGAGCGGCTTCAGCAGCCGCGACGAACCGCTGGGCCGCGTGCAGAACCGGGTTGCCAGTGACGTGCCTTGTTGACTTGCATCATCGAAGGACCAGCGCCCACATGAGAGCCTGCGCACCATGACAAGCGGAGTCCGCTCATGAAGGCGCTGGCGCGCATCGTCGCACTGCTCGCATTCGCATTTGCCGGCGCCCTCGCCGCCTCTTCCTATGAGGCGCCGTTGCCGCCGCAGCTGGCGACCGATCCCGATTTGTGTGCCTACCTGCCCTGCGGCGAGGTGCTGCCGGGTGCCGCGCATTTTTCGCCGCGCAAGGGACGGCCGGCCTATGTCGAGGGCTATGGCGACGAAGGGGTGCAGCGGCAACTGCTCGGCTACGTGTTCCTGTCGACCGACATCGTCGACATCCCGGCGTACTCGGGAAAGCCCGTCGTCACGCTGATCGGCATGGACAGCGCCGGCCGCATCACCGGCGTGAAGATCCTGCGCCACTCCGAGCCGATCCTGCTGCTCGGCATCCCCGAAACCGAGCTGACGCGCTTCATCCAGCAGTACGAGGGCAAGTTCGTCGGCGGCAAGATCGAGATCGGTCGTTCGCGCGAGGATGAAGGCTACATCGGCCTGGATGCGATCAGCGGCGCGACGGTGACCGTGATCGCCGAGAACCAGGTCGTGCTGCGCTCCGGCCTGCAGATCGCGCGCCAGGTCGGCATCCTCAAGCCGACGATCCGCCCGCCGGCGCGCTTCACGGCGGTCGCGGATAAGCGCGACTGGGCGGCGCTGGTCGACGAAGGCAGCATCCGCCGCCTGACCGTGCAGCCCACCGACGTCGGCGTCGACGAAACCGGCACGCCCTACATCGACCTGCACTTCGGCTATCTCAATGCGCCCGCGGTCGGCCGCAGCGTGCTCGGCGAGCGCGGTTACGACAACCTGATGTCGCGCCTCGCGCCCGGCGAGCACGCAATCTTCGTGATCGGCAGCGGCGCGTCCTCGTTCAAGGGCTCCGGCTTCGTGCGCGGCGGCATCTACGACCGCGTGCAGGTGGCGCAGGATCTCGATACTTTCACCTTCCGCGATCTCGACTACCTCAACCTCTACGGCATCGAGGCCGCGGGCGCGCCGCCCTACCGCGAGTCGGCGATCTTCATCATCCGCTCGCCGGCATTCTCGCCGGCCTATCCCTGGAACCTGGTGTTTCTCGGCAACCGCATGGACCCCGCTAGCGGCGCCAGAAGCTTCGTCAGCTTCGACCGCGAATACTGGCTGCCGGCGCGCTACCTCGAAGGCGGCCGCCCCGCGGTCGAACGTCCCGAGGCGCCGTGGCTGCAGGTGTGGAAGACCAAGGCCTTCGAGATCGTCGCCTTCGCGCTGCTGCTGCTGCTTGCCGGCGCCAGCTACGCGATGCGCGACCGCCTGACGCGCGCGTCCACGCGCAAGGACAAGACGCCGATCGAGGCGACAAAGTACCTGTTCTGGTCGGTCAGCGTCGTCGCCGTCGGCTTCTACGCGATGGCGCAGCCCAGCATCACGCACGTGCTGACCTGGTTCCACTCGCTGATCTTCCACTGGAACTGGGAGCTGTTCCTGTCGGACCCGCTGATCTTCGTGTTCTGGTGGTTCATCATCCTGACCGTGTTCCTGTGGGGCCGCGGCCTGTTCTGCGGCTGGCTGTGTCCCTTCGGCGCCTTCCACGAGATTCTCTACAAGATCGCGGGCAGCCTGGGACTCAAGCGCTTCCAGTTCGCGCTGCCCAAGCCGCTGCATGACAAGCTCAAGTGGGTCAAGTACGGCGTCTTCGCCGGGTTGCTCGGCGTGTCGTTCTACTCGATGCCGCTGGCCGAGAAGCTCGCCGAGATCGAGCCGTTCAAGACGACGTTCCTCGTCGGCGTCTGGAACCGCTCCTGGCCCTTCGCGGTGTGGTGGGCGCTGCTCGCCGGCCTGGCGCTGTTCATGGACCGGCCGTTCTGCAAGTACCTGTGTCCGCTGGGTGCGGCGCTGGCGCTGCCGACGACGTTCCGTTTCTTCGGTCTCAGGCGCAAGGCCGAGTGCGGGCCCTGCGACGCCTGCGCGGTCGGCTGCTCGCAGCTGGCGATCGACAGCAAGGGCCGCATCGACCCGCGCGAATGCCTGCTGTGCCTGGACTGCATGGTGATGTACTACGACGCGCACGCCTGCCCGCCGCTGGCCAAAGAGCGCAAGCGCCGCGTGCGCGCCGGCGAGCCGCTCACGGCGATCGGCGCCGACGGCTACTACGCACCGATGGCCGGACCACTTCCCGGGCCGATTCCCGGACCGATGCACGAGCCGATTCGGCTGGCCGCACTGACATCGGGCGCGCACCGGCCGTCGGCTTCCAGACCGCCGTTCCACGACGGCCGGCCGCAACCGACCGACGCGGCGACGCTGCCCTCCTTCCTCTGGCAGGAGGCGGTCTTCCACCTGCTGCCGTGGAACCGCCACTTCTGGCGCCAGGCGTTCGGCCCGAGTGCGATCAGCGCGGCGGCGGCCGTGGTCGTCACCGTCGCCTGGCTGCTGACCGCAACGGGCCAGCTCGCGCCCGCAGTGACGCTGGCCTGGTGGCTCGGCTGGAGCGTCTACGAAGCGATGACGCGCCAGCGCTACAAGCCTTGGGTCAAGGACGGGCCGTGGTGGCGGCGCGACTACCGCGACGCTTCCGGCGTGGATCTGATCGCCTATGTCGCGACCAAGAACCTGCTGATCGGCGCCGCGCTGTTCCTCGCGGCGAGGGTGCTGCAGTGAAAGGCCCTCAACCACAACCCGTAGGATGGGCCGAGCGTCAGCGAAGCCCATCGCTGTTGTCGCGG
>JBFFJL010000214.1:0-6645 GCA_041555955.1 Nevskiaceae bacterium | reverse complement strand
TTCCCATCGGCCGCTGACGCGGGTCACTGACAAACCTATTGCGATTCGCCTCATGTTGCACGCGCAGGCGCTCCGGAATCAGGGTCTCGATCGATTGGCCAATCATTTCATCACGGCTGTATCCAAAGACCCGCTCTGCGCGGGCGCTGACCAGTGTGATCCGCCCACGCGTGTCAATGATCACCATCGCATCGGGGGCTGTCTCGAGCAGATCGCGAAACTTGCGTTCGGCTTTCTTGTGGTCACTGATGTCGCGGCCAATCGTTGACGCTCCAACGATGCGGCCCTGCGCATCACGGATTGGCGAAATCGTCAGCGACATCTCGACCCGACGTCCGGACTTGGTTATCCGTTCGGTTTCGTAGTGCATGATCTGCTCACCACGGCGCACGCGCTCGAGAATTTCCATCTCTTCGTCCTGACGTTCGGGCGGACACAACAGTTCCACCGGCCTTCCGATGATTTCATCGGCGGCGTAGCCGTACATCAACTCGGCAGCCTTGTTCCAACTGGTGATGAGCCCGTCGACATCCTTGCCCAGGATCGCGTCGTTGGACGACTCAACAATGGCCGCAAGCCGGGTGGCGGCGTCGCGTTCGCGCTTGCGATCGGACACGTCACGAACAGCCGCCGTGGCCCAAGTCCCTTCTTCGGTCTCCAAGGGGCTCAGGCTGATCTCGACCGGAAATTCGGTGCCGTCTTTGCGCCGACCCAGAAGCTCCTGGCCGGCACCCATCTCGCGCACCTTCGGCGTGTCGAAATAGCCGACGCGGTGATCGACGTGCCGGGCGCGCATGCGCTCGGGAATCAGAGCCTCGATCGGCCGGCCAATCAGAGAATCGCGGTGATAGGCAAACAGACGCTCAGTCTGCGCATTGACCAGCCGAATGACACCCTTGTCGTCAATAATGACAATGGCGTCCGGTGCGGTTTCCAGCAGCGCACGGAACTTGGCATTGGCGCGCTTGCGCTCGGCGGCATTGCGGATCGCCGCCATCACGAACAGTCCGCGATCGGTCTGGATCGGGCTCAGGCTGATCTCGACCGGAAATTCGCTGCCATCCTTGCGCCGTCCGGGAAGCTCGACGCCGACGCCCATTTCGCGCGCGCGCGGCTCGGCGAAGAAACCCTCACGCCGCATCAGGTGGCCACCACGGTACTTGTCCGGCACCAGCTGTTCGATCGCCTGACCGATCAGCTCACTGCGGCTGTAACCGAACAGACGCTCAGCCTGCGCGTTGACCAGCACGATCTGCCCTTCAGAATCGATCAGCACCATGCCATCCGGCGCGGACTCGACCAGATCGCGGTACCAACGCGGATCAATCGAACCCTTTGACGGCTGAGCGGAGCTGTTGTCGTCAGCGTTCATGTGGCGCCTTGTGGAACTCAGGTCGCCGCATGATCGCACCCCCTGAGGGTCGCGCGCGAGCGTGGGGTCAGACGCCGTCAATCAGGCGTCGAACGGCGTCCGCCAGCGACAGCGTGTCCTGCTTCTCGGTTCCGCGCAGGCGCAAGGTCACCGTGCGATCCTCGGCCTCCTTGCGCCCGACCACGACGATCACCGGCACTTTCTGCGTCGCGTGCTCGCGGATCTTGTAGTTGATCTTCTCGTTGCGCAGATCGCTCTGAACCCGCACGCCGGCCTGACGCAGCGCCTGGGCGACCTCGCGCGCGTAGTCGTCGGCATCGGATACGATCGGCGTCACCACCGCCTGCACCGGCGACAGCCAGTACGGCAGGCTGCCGGCATAGTGCTCGATCAGGATGCCGATGAAGCGCTCCATCGATCCGACGATGGCGCGGTGCAGCATCACCGGATGCTGACGCTGCGACTGCTCGTCGACGTACTCGGCGCCCAGGCGCTCCGGCATCATGAAGTCGACCTGCATGGTGCCAACCTGCCAGGCACGGCCGATCGAATCCTTCAGGTGGTATTCGATCTTGGGGCCATAAAACGCACCCTCGCCCAGCAACTCTTGCCATTCGACGCCAGCGGCACGCAGCGCACCGCGCAGCGCCTCCTCGGCCTGATCCCAGACGGCATCGGTGCCCAGGCGCTTGTCCGGACGCAACGCGATCTTGATCGACAAATCGGTAAAGCCGAAATCCTCGTAGACCTTCATCGCCTGGCGGTGGAACGCGGTGACTTCCGGTTCGACCTGCGCCGGCGTACAGAAGATGTGCCCATCGTCCTGGGTGAACGCACGCACGCGCATGATCCCGTGCAGCGCGCCGCTGGGTTCGTTGCGATGGCAGCCGCCGAACTCGGCATAGCGGATCGGCAGGTCGCGATAGCTATGCAGGCCAGCGTTGTAGATCTGCACGTGCCCTGGGCAGTTCATCGGCTTGACCGCGTAGGTGCGCTTCTCCGATTCGGTGAAGAACATGTTCTCGTGATAGTTGTCCCAGTGCCCGGACGCCTTCCACAGGCTCACATCCATGATCTGCGGGCCGCGTACTTCCTGGTAGCCGCTGTCGCGATAGACCTTGCGCACGTACTGCTCGACCGCCTGCCAGATCGCCCAGCCCCGGGGATGCCAGAACACCATGCCCGGCGCTTCTTCCTGCTGATGGAACAGGTCGAGCTGCTTCGCCAGCTTGCGATGGTCGCGCTTCTCGGCCTCCTCGACCTGCTTCAGATAAGCCTTGAGTTCGTCGTCGGTGGCAAAACAAACACCGTAAATGCGCTGCAGCTGCGCGTTGTTGGCATCGCCGCGCCAGTACACGCCGCCGACACGGATCAGCTTGAACGCACTGCCGAGCTTGCCGGTGGACGGCAGATGCGGGCCCAGACACATGTCGAGCCAGTTGTCGCCTTGCTTGTAGATCGTCAGCGCCTGATCGGCGCCGATGCCTTCGCGAATCCACTCGGCCTTGAATGACTCGCCCTGCGCTTCAAAGTGCGCAATCGCGTCCTCGCGCGCCCAGACTTCGCGGGTAATCGGCAGGTCACGCTTGACGATGTCACGCATGCGCTGCTCGATCGCCTCCAGATCGGCCTCGGTAAACGGCGTGTCGCGGGCGAAGTCGTAGTAGAAACCGACCTCGGTCGCCGGGCCGAAGGTGATCTGAGTACCGGGAAACAGTTCCTGCACCGCCTGCGCCAGCACGTGTGCGGCGTCGTGACGGATGACTTCCAGCGCTTCGGGCTTGTCGCGCGTGATGATGCTGATCGCAGCATTGCGATCGATCGGGCGGCTCAGATCCCAGTGCTCGCCATCAACGGTGATGACAGCCGCCTTCTTGGCCAGGCCCGGAGAAATGCCACGGGCGATGTCCATGCCGGTCACCGGCGCGTCGAAGGCTTTGACGTTGCCGTCGGGGAAAGTGATTTCAATTGCCATGATGAATTCTTCTGATGTGTGTGTCGTTCAGGATCGATTGCGGATATACGCTGCAGCGGCCGTCAGCCGCTCGAGCGTTCGCGTTCGTCCCAACAGCGCCAGGGTCTGATCGATCGGCGGGGATACCGCCATGCCCACCACGGCAACACGGATCGGCTGCGCCACCTTGCCCAGGCCCAGCTGGCGCGCTTCGGCAACACCATGCACCGCCTGGTGTACCGCATCAGGCGTCCATTCGAGCAGTGACGACAGCGCCGCCACCAGGGCATCCAGGATCTCGGCGGCATCTGCGGTCAGATGCTTGGCCGCGTCCTTGTCGTTATAGCCACTCAGTTCGGCATAGAGAAAATGCGACTTCTCGGCCATTTCCAGCAAGGTCCGGCAGCGCTCACGCTGCGCCAGGATCACACCCTCGATCTTGGGACCGGCCGCCAGATCGAGTCCCATGCGACGCAGATGCCACTCGAACTCGGGCACGACCACGGCCACGTCGGCAGTCTTCAGATACTGGTGATTGACCCAGTACGCCTTTTCCATATCGAAGCGCGAGGCCGAACTGGAGACATTGCCAAAATCGAACAGCCTGATCATTTCCTCGCGCGTGAACAGCTCCTGATCGCCATGCGACCAGCCCAGGCGCACCAGATAATTCAGCATCGCCTCGGGCAGAAAGCCCATCGCGCGATACTCCATCACGCCCAGCGCACCATGTCGCTTGGACAGCTTGGATCCGTCGGAGCCAAGGATCATCGACACATGCGCGTACTGCGGCGTCGGAGCCCCCAGCGCCTTGAAGATGTTGATCTGACGCGGCGTATTGTTGACGTGATCGTCGCCGCGGATGACCTGGGTGATGCCCATGTCCCAGTCATCGATGACGACGCAGAAGTTGTAGGTCGGCGTGCCGTCGGCTCGCGCGATGATCAGATCATCGAGTTCGCGGTTGTCGAACACGATCTGCCCTTTGATCAGGTCATCAATCACCACCTGACCTTCCGCCGGATTACGGAAACGCACCACCGGCGGCACGCCTTCCGGCGGCGCCGGCAGCGTCTTGCCGGGCTCCGGACGCCAGCGACCGTCATAGCGCGGCTTTTCCTTGCGCGCCATCTGTTCGTTGCGCATCTGGTCCAGCTCTTCCCGCGTGCAGTAGCAGTGATACGCAGTGCCGGCCTCGATCATCTGCGCGATCACGACCTTGTAGCGGTCGAAGCGCTGAGTCTGATAGATCGGCTCGAAATCAGACTTCAGGCCCAGCCAGTCCATGCCCTCGAAGATCGCATCGACCGCCTCCTGGGTCGAGCGCTCGATATCGGTATCCTCGATCCGCAGCAAGAACTTGCCACCATGGCGCTTGGCATAGAGATAGGAGAACAGCGCAGTGCGCGCTCCGCCGATATGAAGAAAGCCGGTCGGGCTGGGCGCAAAACGCGTGGTAATCGAAGTACTGGCAGTCATTTCTTGGACAATTCGGGCGTGGGCACGCCTGGATGCAGCGGGAAGACCAGCCTAGAATTGACCTCCCGGGCGTCCCGATCCGCAGCGCGTGCTTTGGAAGCCGCACATTTTAGACTATCGGCGCCCTGCCCCCGCACTCCATTCGATCAAACCCGTCATTTATGTCCCGCCTGTTTGTCGAACAGCTGACTGTCATCGACTGCGCCTTCCTCGACGCGGCCCGCGGGCTGGTGGGTGAAAGCTGGATTGTCGACATCGAATTGGACGGGGATCTGGACGACCAATCGATGGTGCTGGACTTTGGCGAGGTCAAAAAACGCTGCAAGCACCTGATCGACCAGAGTGTCGACCACAGCCTGCTGGTGCCGGCGCGGGCCACCGAACTGATGGTGCAGAACGAAGATGACAGCCTGCATCTGCTGTTCCGCTCGGACCTGGGCGCGATCGAGCACATCTCCCCCACCGCCTCGGTCACCCTGATCGACACCGACGAAGTCGACGCTGACGCCGTCTGCGCCCACCTGCGCCCACTGCTGCACGCGCAACTGCCGGGCAGCGTGCGTTCGGTCAATCTGCAACTGCGGACCGAAGTCATTCCAGGCGCCTACTATCACTACGCGCACGGGCTGAAGAAACACGCAGGTGCGTGCCAGCGCATCGCCCACGGACACCGCTCAAAAATCGAAGTGCGCGTGGACGGCGAGCGCGACGCCGCGCTGGAAATGCGGGTCGCCAGCGGCTGGCTCGATATCTATCTCGGCAGCCGCGAGGATCTCGTCGCGCGCGGAAATGGGCGCATGCGTTTTGCCTATACCGCACCCCAGGGCCACTACCAGCTGGCCCTCCCCGAATCCCATGTCGACCTGTTTGACGGTGACACCACGGTCGAGCGCATCGCGGAACATCTGGCGCGGCTGCTGGCGCCGCTACGCCCCGGCCGCACCGTGCAGGTTCGTGCCTATGAGGGCGTGATGAAAGGTGCGGTTGCGGAACAACGCGGCTGAGCCGGTTCATTCACACCGGATTCAGCTGCGCCAGCGCAGACTGCACGGCATGAGTCGGAAAACCGCATCTGTTCTGCTGATCCTGGCCGGTGCACTGAGCCTGACGGGCTGTGTTGGCTATCCGGTCTATGGCCCCGGAGAAGTCTACGGTGGCGCCGTCTATGGCCAGAGTTACGGCTATCCCAGCTACGACGACAATTATTGGTCGTACTCCGATCGGTATCCGTACGGTTACCGCCCCTACGGTTATTCGAGCTACAACTACTACAACTATTCCGGCGCGCCCTACCTTTACGCGCGCCCGGCGCCGTCGTTTGGCTACGGTTGGCATGACGACAACCGCAACGATCATCGCCGACCGCCGCCGGGCCACGTCTATCGCCCCGGCAGCGGTCATGATCACGACAACGATCACGACCATGATGGCGATCATGGCTCACGACCGCCGCCAAACCACCGTCCGCCGTCAAACGGCGGCTGGGCCGGAATCGTCCAGCCGATCGTCAAGCCCCGCCCCGGCAACAAACTGGCGCCCCAGCAACCGCCGCGAGCCGACCGTCGTAACGACAACACCTCGCAACGTTCGCCACGGCAGAGCGTCACTGCACCGCCTCCAGCACGGACCCCACCGCAGGCTACGCCGCGACCGACGCCAGGCCGTGTCATCCGGGAACGCGATCCTGGCCGCGACGTCAGTCCAAATCCGAGCACCGAACGCAAGGAGCGACCGCAGCGTCAGAGCCAGCGCGAAACGGACGCGGAGCGCGAACGCCAGCGTTGATCGCCAGAGCTCTTGCGCCCCGGATTCGAGACCGCATCGGGCATTTCAGGCTTTT
>JBFFJL010000213.1:0-6655 GCA_041555955.1 Nevskiaceae bacterium | reverse complement strand
GGCGACCCCGGCAACAATGTCGAGGATGCGATCGACGCGCTGGACTGGCTGCTGACGTCGAGCCCGGTCGTCGCCGCCCTCGACGCCGACCGCATCGGCGTGATCGGACACAGCATGGGTGCGATCACGACGCTGGCGCTGCAGGCGGTCGAACCCCGACTGAAGGCGGCGGTCGCCGCCGCACCGATCAGCGAGGCGCAGGCGCCGTTCGAGGTCAATCCGATGCCGGTAATGATCCAGACCGGCGATCACGACGGTCCGATTGCCCCGATCCCCTTCGTCAATCCGGCCGTGGTCCGCGCGATCTACGAGAAGCTGAATCCGGACCGCGCCTTCATCGTGGCCGAGGCAGCGTCACACGCGCAGCACACCAATTACCCGCTGCTGCCGACCTCGAGCTGGGGCCACGAAATCGCCGCGCAATACTCGCTGGCCTGGATGGATCTGCATCTGCGCGGCGATGCTGCCGCAATCCAGACGCTGCGCGCTGCGCATCCGCATCTGTCCTATCTGTGGGACAGCGAAGTCGACGTCGCCGGTGAGATCACCGTGCTGCGCGGCGCCGGTCCCGGGCTCTGACGCCCGACCTTTCTGAGCGACACTTGCAGCCATGAGCCTTGAATGCCTGGTCTACCGCAGCAGCCGTCAGACCGAGATGTATCTGTACCTGCGGGCGGACGTTGCCGTGGATACCCTGCCGGAGCCGCTGCTGAAACGTCTCGGAGCGCTCAGCGAAGTGATGAAGCTTGATCTCAGCCCGACACGCAAGCTGGCGCGGGTGGACGTCAATGCCGTGATCGAGCAACTGCGCGAACGCGGCTACTTCCTGCAGATGCCGCCCGACGGTCTGGTCCACGCCCATCTGCACATGGGCGGTTGAGTCTTCGGCGACGACGACCCGCTTCGCCCCGCGGCGCGCGCTCAGAGCGCGATCTGGAAACTGGCGAGGCGCGCGTAAAGACCGCCCTGCGCCATCAGCTCCGCCGGCGAACCCTGCTCGACAATGCGTCCGTGCTCCAGCACCACGATGCGATCGGCGCGCTGCACGGTCGACAGGCGGTGCGCGATGATCAGCGTGGTGCGCCCGCGCATGGCCGCTTCCAGTCCGCGCTGCACCAGCGCCTCGCTTTCCGCATCCAGCGCGCTGGTGGCTTCGTCCAGCAGCAGCAACGGTGGGTTCTTCAGAATCGCGCGGGCGATGGCAATGCGCTGACGCTGCCCGCCGCTGATGCGCACGCCGCGCTCGCCCAGAAACGTGCGATAGCCCTGCGGCAGGCGCTGAATGAATTCGTCGGCCAGCGCGGCACGGGCTGCGGCCATCACTTCGGCCTCGGTCGCATGCTCGTTGCCGTAGCGGATGTTGTCGTAGGCGTCCGCCGAAAAGATCACTGCGTCCTGCGGAACAATACCGATGTGCGCGCGCAGCGCCTGCGGATCGAGTGCGCGCAGATCGACGCCGTTGAAACGGATCGCTCCGCTATCGACGTCGTAGTAACGCAGCAGCAGCTGGAACAGCGTGGTCTTTCCGGCGCCGCTGGGCCCCACCAGCGCGACGGTCTCGCCTTCGCCGATCTTCAGATCAATGTGATCCAGCGCGGCGGTCAGGGGCCGCGACGGATAGTGAAACAACACCTGCTCGAATTCGATCCGGGCCTGACTCAGCTCGGGCAGGATCTGCGGCGCCGTCGGCACGGAGATCGCGGATTCCGCTGACAACAGCTCCATCAGGCGCTCGGTCGCCCCGGCGGCGCGCATCACGTCACCCCAGACTTCGGCGAGCACGCCAACACCCCCGGCAGTGAGCACGGCATACATCACGAACGCCGCCAGATCGCCGGCACTCATGGTGCCCGCGACCACCGCCTGCGCCCCCAGCCACAGCACGAACACGATGGCGCCAAACACCCCGGCGATCATCCCTGCGGTCATCGCCGAACGCATGCGCGTGCGTCGAATCGCCGAAGCAAAACTGGACTCGACCGTGCGGTCGTAACGCTGACCCTCCCAGGCTTCATGGGTGAAGGCCTGGACCGTTGGAATCGCATTGAGCACTTCGCCGGCGACGGCCGAGGTGTCTGCAATACGATCCTGCGACTCGCGTGACAGGCGCCGCACGCGACGACCAATCGCGACCAGCGGAACAACCACGCCCAGCAACAGCACGACGGTGATCGCGAACAGTTTGGCGCTGGTCGCGGCCAGCATCACCATGCCGCCGGCAAACTGGAACAGGCTGCGCAGCCCCATCGAGATCGACGAACCGACTACGGTCTGCACCAGCGTGGTGTCACCCGTCAGACGCGACAGTACTTCACCCGTCTGCGTGGTTTCGAAGAACTCGGGAGACTGTCCGAGCATGCGTGTATAGACCGCGCTGCGCAGATCTGCAGTAACGCGCTCGCCAATCCAGCTGACCTGGTAATAGCGTGCGGCCACAATCACGCCCCAGACCGACGCCAGACCGAACAACGCCAGGAAGTGGCCATGCATCGGTGCATCTGCGCTGAAGCCCTTGTCGATCAGATCACGCAGTGCCAGCGGCACCGTCAGCATCACCACCGAACCGGCACACAGCAGCAGGAACGCCACCAGCAGCCGCATGCGATATCGCTGCAGAAACGGCCACAAACCCGCCAGCGCACCGACGCGGCGGACTGGCGCCGGTGCCGGCTCCTCGACCACCGCATCGATTGCAGCGTCGACGCTCGACTCGGGCTTGCCTTGGTTCATACCGAGGCTCCAGTGGGAAGAATGGCCTGCATGGTTCCGCCGCCGCAGCCATGCTGCGATACTCGGCGCTCGCGGGGGATCGGGCAGGACGGACTGACCGGACGTGTCAATAGCGGGGGGAGTAATGTCATGAGCAGACTATTGTCCCTGAAACGGCTGTGCAGCGGGCGAGCATCCGCATGCTGCGTCGTTGCGCTGGTCCTGGCACCGCGGCATTTACGTCCCGACCGACCGCTGCTCAGGGCCCCGTGAGACCCACGGTCCCTCCAAAATTTCGAACACTTGGATAGCGCATGACAACGATTGATGCCAAAGCCCCCGTCCTGGTCACTGGCGCCAGCGGTTATATCGCCAGCTGGATCGTGCGTGACCTGCTCGAAGCCGGACACACCGTTCACGGCACGGTGCGCGACCCACAGCGCAAGCGGGGCATGGAGCATCTGCATGCCCTGTCGGAGCAGCATCCGGGGCGCCTGCAACTGTTCAAGGCGGACCTGCTGACGCCCGGCAGCTACGATGCCGCGATGCAGGGCTGCGAGCTGGTAATGCATACCGCTTCGCCGTTCGTGATCAGCGGCTTCAGCGATGCCGAGGCGGCGCTGGTTCGACCCGCGGTCGAGGGTACGCGCAACGTATTGGAAAGTGTCGAACGCACGCCGTCAGTCAAGCGCGTGGTGCTGACCAGCAGCGTGGTCTCGATTTACGGCGACAACATCGACAGCCTCGCACTGTCATCCGATCCGGAAAAGCAGATTTTCACTGAAGCACAGTGGAACACGACCAGCAGCGTCGACCACCAGCCCTACCCGTATTCCAAGGTCATGGCCGAACGCGAAGCCTGGGCCATGCATGACCGCCAGTCGCGCTGGGATCTGGTGACGATCAATCCAGGTCTGGTGCTGGGCCCCTCGTTGACCCGCAGCAGCGACTCGGCCAGTTTCGGTGTGATGAAGCAGCTGGTCGACGGCACCATGTTTCTCGGCGCGCCAAAGCTGGCGATGGGCGTGGTTGATGTGCGCGATGTCGCCGATGCGCACCTGCGGGCGGGATTCACGCCCGCGGCTGCCGGGCGCCATATCGTCAATGGCGCCAACACCACATTCCTGGAAATGGGGCGCCTGCTGCGCCGCAAATTCGGCAACCGCTATCTGTTTCCGTTCATGGAAGCGCCCAAGGCCATGATCTGGCTGATCGCACCCATTGCCGGGCTGACGCGAAAGTACGTCTCGCTCAACGTGGGCTATCCGCTGCGCTTCGACAACAGCAAGAGCCGCACGGCATTGGGTCTGACCTATCATCCGCTGGAACAGACGCTGGCCGATCACTTCCAGCAGATGCTGGACGACGGCGTAGTGCGGCGCCGCTAGCCGCATCGGTTCACGACATACCGCTGGGGAGATCTCGATGGGTGCATGGATGATCGTGGCAACTCTGTTGGCAATGGTCACAGTCGCGGCGTGGCTGGTGTGGCGCCTGCGCCAACTGCAGGGGCTGGTTGCGACCCTGGAGCAGGATCACCGTCGGCTGACCGAGGCCTGGAAGATGCTGCCTCCCGATTCCAGCGCGCTGCTGCCCAAGGGAACGGCACCCTTGATCAGCATCGAGATCCTGAATCCGGTGGAACTGGCCTCCAAGGAATCGCGCTTCGCCGCGCCCCTGGGCGTGGTTGCACCCAGCGTGATCCGGCGCCTGGTGTATGAGCGCACGGTCGCGATGCTGCAGGACGAGCTGATCAAGTACGGTGTCCAGGCCGAGGTCCGCACGCATGGCATGGCTTGAAGCGGGATTACTGGCACTGAGCTGTGCGCTGCTGGCGCTGGCGACGCGTCAATCGTTCCGCCTGTCGCAGCAACTACGCCACGCTTCGTCCAGCATGCGCCGCAGCGGCGCTGTACTGGTCGAGACGCAAGGCATGCTGCGGATCCAGCAGCAGCTGACCCAGGTTCAACGCCTGACCGAAACCACCATCGATACCGGTACGCGCGCGGTGCAATCGGTCCATCTGGGTATCGCCAGCATCCCGTTCGACCTGCTGGAGTCGTATCCGGCCACCCGCGATGCCGCACGGGTGGTACGTCGCACCCACGACTTCATCGCCGGCGCGGTTTACGGCACGATCACGGGGATCAATCGCAAGGTTGGCGCTGCGGCACGCGGAACACTGACGCCCCGCACCGAAGACGCCGCCGATCGCAGCGCACGCGATCCAGGCGTCGACCGCAAGACGCCGAAAACCTAGCGGCGGCGTTCGGCACGGTTGCCGCAATCGCCCGGGAATCGGGATTGTTGATCCAAGTCATGCCGTCATGCGTCGGCGCGGACTAAGGTGATAACGTGCGGCGCGCCAAGCACGGCATTGTGTTACCGGGCACGCCTTCAGCGACGACGCGAACGAGAGTGATATGCCGGACAACATCCAGATTCTGCATGACGATCATCGACGCTTTGCACGCACCTTGCGTCTGATGTCGCGGTCCGTGCAGACACTGCAGAATGATGGCGATCCGGATTACTCCGTCATGCATGACCTGATGTACTACATGACGCACTACCCTGATCTGGTGCATCACGCACGCGAGGATCTGATCTTCCGACGGCTTGCGCAGCACGATCCGGCATTGACCGATATCGTCGAGCAACAGCTGGCCGAGCATGCCGAAATCATTGCACGCGGCAAGGAACTGCTTAAGGCGCTACAACAGGTGCTGGCAGGCGAAATGATTGGCCGCGATACACTCGAAGCTGCCGCCAAAGCCTATCTCGACCTGCAGCTGACACATATGCAGCGCGAGGAAGCGAACCTGCTGCCGATGGCGGGCGCCCAGCTGACCCAGGAAGACTGGACAGAGATCAACAACACCCTGGCGCATGCGCCGGACCCGCTGTTCAGTGACACCATCGATCAGCAATATCGACATCTGGTCAGTCAGATCAAAGCCGCAGGCGGATAGGCGCGCTATCGCGGCCGATCCGCGACATCCAGTTGACCCGGCATCCACGCTAACATCGCGCGGGTGCAAACCTTCATTCCCAGACCCTTCAGCTCAGGCGAGTTCCCCGAGCTCGACAGCCTGCTGACGCTGATTCGCCGCGCCGGCACCCTGTTGCGCAGCGAAGTCGTCTGCGAGGTCAGCGCACGCGGGCGTCAACTGCCGGTGCATTGCCTGGAGCTCGGATCGACCGACCCCAGCGCTCCGGCCGTGGGCTTTTTTGGCGGGATTCACGGCGTCGAGCGCATCGGCACGCAGGTGCTCCTGTCCTACATGCAATCGCTGGTCGAACGTCTGTTCTGGGACGAATCGCTGCTGCGCCAGCTGGAAAATCTGCGGCTGGTGTTCATGCCGCTGATCAATCCCGGCGGCATGCTGGCTCGCACACGCAGCAATCCGGCCGGGGTCGATCTGATGCGCAATGCGCCGGTCGACGCCGACCATGGTGTCGCTTTCCTGCTCGGCGGCCAACGCCTGTCGCGGCATCTGCCGTGGTATCGCGGCAGCGCGGACAGCGGACTGCAGCCCGAGTCCGCCGCAGTGGCGCGCGTGGTCGAGCAACGCCTGCAATCACACCGATTCAGTCTGACGATCGACTGTCATTCCGGCTTCGGCGTCAAGGATCGCATCTGGTTCCCGTATGCACGCACGCGCGAGCCGATTGCCTGCCTGCCCGAGGTCTATGCGCTGCGCACGATGTTTCGCGCAACCCATCCCTATCACAGCATCTACCGCTTCGAACCCCAGGCGCATCAGTACACCACCCATGGTGACCTCTGGGACTATCTGTACGATCGCTCGCGCGCCAACAGCGACCTCCCCGACGCCAAGGAGCATATTTTCATTCCGCTCACCCTGGAAATGGGCTCGTGGCTGTGGGTGAAGAAGAGTCCGGCGCAGTTGTTCAGTCAGCTCGGCATGTTCAATCCGCTGGC
>JBFFJL010000212.1:0-6679 GCA_041555955.1 Nevskiaceae bacterium | reverse complement strand
CTGGTGGATGCCTCCGAATGTGCGCGGGGCACGCCCAAGCCAGCGGACATGGCGTCAACCTTGACGACCTTTGGCGAGGCGCTGGGCCTCAGCGGCAAGCAGGCGGCGGCAGCGCTGGAAGTGTCGGTGAATGGGCTTGAGGAATTAGTCCAGGCATTGGGAATACAACGCGATAGTTCGGCGTTCCTGCGAGCGGTGACGCCCTGTCCCGAAGCCGCCTCCGCATTGAGTGCGCAAAATCTGAATGGCAGTGGCATGGCGCCGTTGCCCCCGGAGAGCGAGGCTGCCGATGCGGCGCGAGACACCGATGCGGTCAATACCGGCGCAATCCTCCAGGGCGGCATCCAGGACATCAGTCAGGCCCTGATCGACGACACACCGCCGGCTGACGTGCTGCGAATCATTGCCGAAATCGTCTATCGCGCGCTGTCGGTGCAGCGGGTGCTGCTATGCATGCACAACGCCGCTGGCGACAGTTTGGTCGCGCGGCATGGCTTCGGTGCCCATGTCGATCAGTTGATGTCGACATTCAGAGTCAAGATTGGTGGCGGCGACATCTTCGATCGCGTTGTGGCCGGAAATCTCGACGTGCTGGTTGCGGACGCCGCTGTCGAAAAAATCCGCAAACACTTGCCGGATTGGCATCGCGAACGTTTTGGCGCGGCCAGTTTCCTGCTGCTGCCGATGCGGGTGGGGCAGCGTGCGGTGGGGCTGATCTATGCCGATGTCGAGCGCGCCAATAGTCTGAGCATCAACCCGGAGCATTTGTCCTTGCTGCGCACCCTGCGCGATCAGGCTCGACTGGCGATCAAGCAGTCGTTGCCGCGCTAGTGCGGTAACTGCCGCACCCGATCCACCAGGTCCGGCAGGCTGTCGACGACAAGGTCGGGTTGTTCCGGATGGCGTGATGTTCCGGGAAAGATCTTGTCGATCCAGACGCGATCCCAGCCGGCCCCGTTGTAGAACACCGCGGTCACGCCCGCGCGCTTGGCCGCGATCACGTCCGTCGTACTGTCGCCGACAAACCAGCAGCCGGCGTCGACGGGCAGTCCGAGTTCGGTCAACGCCTTGAGGATCTGATCCGGGTGCGGTTTGCGCCGGACGCCGTCATCACCGCAGACAATGGTGGAAAACAGCTCATGCCAGCCGCTGCCATCGATTGTATAGACCTCGTGCGCCATGAACTGGCGGCGGCGGTTGGTCAGCACGCCGAGTCGGATGCCGAGGTCGAGCAGCGTCTGCAGCTGCTCGCGCGCCTGTGCTTCCATCGGATGAACGATGCCGAAATGGCGTGCATAACTGTCGTCGAAAGCGCGATGCGCAATCGCCTTGGCGGTCTGGTTGTCGCCGAACAGGACTTCGAAAATGTCGGTGCGGGACACCCTGCGCTCTGCGCGAATGCGTGGATGCAGATGACCGGTTTCACGAACATAGTTGACCAGCTTTTCGTCTTCCGGCGTCTTTGACTGTCCCGGGGCCAGTAGCTGGTCATGCAGTTCGAGCGATTTCAGCTGCGGCAGCACGTCGTCGAGCGCGTGATACATCGCATCGAACGTGTTGGCCAACGTAGCGTGCCAGTCGAACAGAATCGCGCGCGGTCTGACCAGGCACGATGGCGTGACGTTGACGGGCTCCTTGGGCATGATGTGACGCTATCCGGCGTGGCTCGGCGGCGCAAGTACGGCCATATGCTGCGTGAAAGGAGCGGGCCGAGGCGGCTAGTCCGAGCGGGGGAGGCGCCCGTACCCCCCGTTTGCGAATCTGGCTCGCATAACAAAGGTTCGGAGGCGCCTAGCTGACCGATGGCGGCAGATGACGCGCAAAGAGTGGTGATGCATCGTGAAATGGAGGTGGCAGGCCCCAGGGTCGGCCGTCCACCGCGTGTTAATGCTCAGGCCATTATCGAAGCTGCCATCGAGCTGGGCCTGGACCGTGTCACGCTGAAGCAAGTGGCGGACCATCTGGGCGTTGGCGTCGCGACGCTGTATCGGCATGTGCGCAGTCGTGACGAGTTGTTGCGAATGGCGGCGTTTCGCGTCGTCCTGTCGCGGCGCATGCCGCGCTCGCAGGCTGGCCAACCCGTTCACTGGGCTGAAGTGGCCATCGGCTTCGCGGCGAGTCTGTACGAGACATTCGCCAGCCAGCCGCAACTGATTCACGAAATGGCGCGCGGCCGCATCGGCCCGGATGCCGAAGTCGATTTCCTCGAGCAGTTTCTGGCCGAGCTCAAGCAGCACGGATTCAGCGCGCCCGAAAGCATTCGCTTGCATCATGCGTTGGCGATGATGGCGATCGGCGCTGCGGCCGGAGCGGTGTCGCTCAGTGCGGCGGTTGCCGCTGGCCAGCCGCATGACCAGGCGCTGCGGCGGGTTCTGGCCGAGCGCGACGCCGACGAACTGCCGGAGGTGCGTGCCGCTGCGGGCGAATATCTCAACATTCATCCAGAGCAATGGGTGCTGTCCTTGCGCGATCTGCTGGCCGGGTTCGCGTTGGCGCGCGGAGAAACCCTGCCGGAGCGGCTGTTTGGGCGTGTGCTGCCGAATCCCTGAGTGCGGTTGATCCGGATGGGCGGCTCGCATCGCGTGTTGCTGCTGTGAGGGGGCGGCTTACTCGTTTCGGACGAGGCGGGGCGGCAGTAGCCCATTACCATGGGCGTATCCGGGGTGCGAATCGGTCGCCATCACCGGAATACGTTGTCGATTTGTGGCGCAACCAAGATTCGGAGCGCGTGACGTTCCGGCGTGAGGAGGAAACGGTAATGAGGCTCAACAAGGCTCTTGCGGTATGTGCGTTGATCGGCGGTTTCGGCCTGCCGATTCATCAGGCCGCAGCCAAGGCCACAGCGGAGGAGATCGCGCAGCTTGGTGGCGACAAGCTCACCTGCCTGGGTGCGGAGCGCGCCGGCAGCGCGGATGGCGTGGCCGAGTACACCGGAAAGTATTTGGGCAAGTGGCCGGGCATGACCAAGCCCTACGGCTATGAGCCGGGGCCGTATGCGGCAGAGAAGCCCTTGTTCACGATCACCGCCCAGAACATGGCGCAGTACGAGGACAAGCTGACCGAAGGCCAGAAGGCTCTGCTGAAGGAGTATCCCGACTCCTACAAGATGCACATCTATCCCAGTCATCGCGATTTCCGCTTCCAGGACTGGGTTTGCGACACGGCCAAGAAGAACGCCGCCGAGGCCGAATTGCTGCACGATGGCCTGGGCATCAGCGGTACCTCCGGCGCGATTCCGTTCCCGTTTGCCAAGAACGGCAGCGAGGCGATCTGGAACATCATCAATCCGCACCGGGCCTGGACTGAACAGGCGGTCTGCGATATTGCCGACGTTTATGCCAACGGCAGCATCGCCTGGGGTCGCAACAAGTTCATGACCTTGAATCCGGGTAACGATCCGAAAAAGCGCGGCTCGTTCCAGGACAAGATCAACGCCTACTTCTACACCGGCTATCTGTTGCCGGAGCGCGACAAGGGATTCGTCGCCGTCGGCTATCAGCCGAACGATTTCAGCAACGACGCCACGCAGTCGTGGCAATACCAGCCCGGCATCCGTCGTGTCCGCCAGGCACCGGAAGTCTGCTGTGACTACCCGGTGCCGCCGGCAGGACTGCGTACGGTTGACGATGACTACGTCTTCAACGGTTCGCCGGAACGCTACACCTGGAAGCTGGTCGGCAAGAAAGAAATCTATGTGCCGTACCACAACTTCAAGATCAACGATCCGTCGCTGAAGTACGACCAGATCATCAAGCCGAACACGATCAACCCGGAATACGAGCGTTACGAGCTGCACCGCGTCTGGATTGTCGAAGGCTATCTGAAGGATGGCATGCGCCATATCTACAGCAAGCGTCGTCTGTATGCCGATGAGGACAACTGGATCGCGCTGTGGGCCGACAACTATGACGGCCGCGGCCAGCTGTGGCGCGTCGCTTTCGTCAACTACTTCTACTCGCAGGAATCGATGGCGTTCCATCGCGGCACTTCGGTCTATCACGACCTTACCGCGAAGGCCTACGAAGCGGGTTACATGGTCAACGAGCGCGGCAAGGACTGGTGGCGCATCAACCAGCCGCTGTCGCCGGCGCAGTTCAGCCCCGAAGCCGCAGCACGCGGCGGACACTGATTCGCACGCGAGGCTGAACCATCTGACGGGGCGGGCATTGCCCGCCCCATTTTCTTTGAAAGAGGTTGGGATGAAAAACGCATTTATCACCGGGGCCAACGTCGGGCAGGCCAATCTGCTGGTCAAGGCGCTGGCACAGCGAGGTTGGCGCGTGTTCGCCGGTGTGCTGCCCGGTGCGCCAACCGATCTGAAGACCGAAGGCAACATCACCGTGGTCGATCAGGACGTCTCAGATAGCGACTCGGTGGTGCAGAGCGCGGCTACGGTGACGGCGGCATTGAACGGCGAAGGCCTGGATCTGCTGATGAACGTGGCCGGCGTCGCCAACATCGGTACCGGCGTGCTTGAGGCCGCCAAGTTCGAAGACGTGCAGCGCCTGTTCAACATCAATCTGTTCGGACAACTGCGGGTGATTCAGGCGTTCCTGCCGCTGGTACGCCGGAACGCGCCGGGTTCGCGTATCGCCAACTACAGTTCGGGTGCGATCCTGGCCAACCCGGTTGGCGCCGGCGCCTACAACATGACCAAGCATGCGATCCATGGCATGACCCTGACCTTGCGTCACGAGCTGGCGCCGTTCGGAATTCAGGTCACCTCAATCATTCCCGGCGGCGTGCTGACCGGAATGTCGGCAAATTCGCATGCCAATACCAGGAAAACCTGGAATGAACAGCCTGAAGCGGTGCGCAAGGTTTACGAACCATATCTGGGGCCGGTGATGATGCAGGTGCTGCCGGACATGCTGGAAAAGAGTGGCAGCACGCCAGAGCAGGCGCTCGAAGGGACTCTGGCGATTCTCGCCAAGAAGAAGTGGAAGCCCATGGAATATCTGGGCAAGGACGTCAAGCCGATGGGCGTGATGCGCCGACTGCTGTCGGACAGTCAGCTTGAATCGATGATGCGCATGACCTTCAAGATTCCAGCGTACAAGGCCTGAGGACAATTCCATGAATGCCGTACTCAAGCCTGCCGAAGACACCACTACCGATCAGATCCGTGCGGTATTTGATCGTGTTGCCGCCCGCGCGCCGGCGCTGGTGGACACCACCGCCGAACAGCGCGCCGACAAGATCCGCAGCCTGCTGAAAGCGACGCTGGACGCGCGTGACGCGATTATCGCGGCGGGCCACAAGGAGCTGCGCCTGTGCGAGACCGATCTCGACGCACAGTTGCTGATGATCAAGTCTGAGGCCGAGTTCATCGTCAAGCACCTGGCGCGCTGGATGCAGCCGCAGAAGGTCCAGGGCTCGTTGATGACTCTGGGCAAGAAGAGCTACATCCAGTATCAGCCCAAAGGCGTGGTGATCCACGTTTCCACCTGGAACGCACCGATTGCCGAGGCGCTGGTGCCGGCGTTCGGTGCGATTGCGGCCGGCAACGGCTTTATCCTCAAGCCCTCGGAACTCGCGCCGTATTCGGCGCAAGTGCTGGCCGACATCATCGCCAAGGCGATGCCTGACGACGAGTTTGCCGTGGTCAATGGCGCGGCCGAAGCGGCGCAGGCACTGCTGGCGTGTCCGTTCAACCATGCGTTCTACATTGGTGGGCACGCGGTCGGGCGCATCATCATGCGCTCAGCGGCCGAGTACTTTGCGTCGGTGACGCTGGAGATGGGCGGCAAGAACCCGACCATTGTCGACGCCAGTGCCGACATCGAGGACGCTGCGCGCAAGACCGCCTGGGGCCGTGTCGCGAACGCCGGGCAGGTGTGTCTGGCGCCGGACTATGCGCTGGTGCATGCGTCCGTCGAGCGCGCTTTCATCGATGCGCTCGGCGCTGCGATGAAGCAGATGTATGACGCCGATGGTCAGGGCTTCCAGAAATCGGGGTTCGTGCCGCGTATCGTCAATGCGCGTCACTTCGAGCGTATCAAGGCGTTGCTCGACGATGCCGTGGCCAAGGGAGCAAAGATCGAGTCCGGCGGTCAGACCGACGCTGCGGACCTATTCATCGCGCCGACGGTGCTGTCGAATCTGAGTCCGGACATGAAGATTCTGCAGGACGAAATCTTCGGGCCGATCATCTGCGTGATGCCGTTCACGCGGCGCGAGGACGCGATTCGTGAGATTCGCACCCGGGCCAAACCGCTGGGCACCTATATTTTTGCCAAGGATCGCGAGGCGATTGACTGGTTCCTGAAGCAAACGACTTCGGGCAGCTGCGTGGTCAACCACAATCTGATCCAGTCCGGCACCAATCCGAATCTGCCGTTCGGTGGCGTCAACGCCAGCGGTATCGGCCGTATCGGCGGGCACTACTCGTTCCTTGAGTGCTCCAACCCGCGCGCGGTGGTCGAGGAAGGTCCTCCGGTGGGCGATCCCAACCTGATGTTTCCGCCGTACTCGGACAAGTACAAGCAGATGATCGGGCAGTTGCTGGGCAAAGAGATCAAGATGCCGGATGCGGCAATCAATCTCATCAACGGCATCATCAAGGTCACCAGCGTATTCAAGCGGGGCTGAGTCAAAGCTGCGCCGGTAACAAAGAAGGCCACCTTGCGGTGGCCTTCTTTGCATCTGCTCGTGGATTTACTGCGTCTTCAGCATGATG
>JBFFJL010000211.1:0-6690 GCA_041555955.1 Nevskiaceae bacterium | reverse complement strand
TGATCCACTCACACCCTGAGCTAGTGGCAATCAGGCAGCAAGAGGGCAACGGCGCATGAACTGGAAAATCGTTCGCAAACCCGATCCCTGCTTTCTTCCAGAATGTAACTTTCTGAAAAACGCACAACCTGCAATCCGTAGAGAGTTAGGGTACCTCCGATCCCACCGGGACCGCGGGCGCCAAAGTCCGGATGCAGCAAGAAGGGGTAACTATTGGGGTAATAACACGATGTGTTTATTTATTTTTTATTAAAACACATCATCTTATTTAAATTATTCGATTTCGTCCCCGCCACCATATTGAAAAACATACCTCCCACGCCTTAAAGCATCCGGCCTTTTCTCATTGCCGGACGGCGAATCAATTGCAGCGCACAGTTCCTGGAGGTGTCACGGACACCGCCGAACTTCCGAAGCGCCCCGCAATATAGGCGATTACGGATGGCGTGCCGATGGCGGCACCGGCAGTGTGAACACCGGCCGGCGTGCCGGCAGTGACGAGTCCGGCGTTGCTTTGATAGTAGTTCAGCGGAACGCCTTCCCCGCACCACTTTGCTGCCAACGCGTCCGCGCCTTCGACGGGGACCAGTTCGTCGTCGATCTCGTGATAGAGATAGATGTCGGTTGTCGGCACCCGGTCTGACGGCAGCAATGTCACCTTGGGCATCACCGTCTCGAATCCGGGGGTGTGATACGGATTGTCATCGGCGACGTAGTCCGCCAGCTTGCTACCCCCCAACGTCGCACCCTCCGGCGGCGTGCCCTCGCAAGTGTCCTTCATGGTTTCGACGAAGTCCGCGCCCTGCGCCGTGAGCAGGGTGGCCGGCAGAACCTCCGGATAATCCCGCGCCATGCCGACGATCAGCGTGAATAGAAAATTGAAACTGCCGGTGTTTTCGTTGCGACGAAGAATGTCGAACAGATCCACCGGTGTGCCGCCAAATGCCGCGCCAACCAAGGGCATCTCCGGCGCATAGCTCGGCTGCAGCGCCGCGGCCCAGGACGAGGCATAGGCTCCGCCTGAGTAGCCCCACAAGGCCACTGGCGTCTCATTGGACAGGCCGAGCGCGTCGAACTGCTGCGCGGCGCGGATCGAATCCAGCGTCGCCCGTCCCGACAGCGGCCCGGCGCCGAAGGCGTGATACGGGCCTTCGTAGTCCGGGATCACCAGGGTCCAGCCCAGGGTCTGCAGAGGCGACAGATACTCCAGCGTCTCCGCCATGTTGGTGCTGTTGCGTGTACTGCCGGTCGCGGTATGCGACGGCGTGCATTCGGCGCCGAGGCTGTCGTAGGCATGCTGGAACGACACCAGCACCGGATGACCGTACAGATTGGGAACGATGGGCTTGATCACCGTGGTGACGGCGGCGAGCGGTCGGTCCTGACTGTCGCGGGTGACGTACTGCAGCTGCCACGCGGGGTTCGGCAAGGTCAGGCCAGCCGGCTGGTAGGTGATCGCTCGCGACTTCAGAATCGTTCCGGGCGCCATGCCCGCCAGATTCGTGGGCGCGTCGTAGAACGCATCCGCGTCCGGCGCCGCGAACGGCAAGGCATTCCGTCCGGGCGCAGTGGCCGAATCTGTCGCGCCGGAATCGCAGGCGGCCAGCGCAACGCCCACAAGCATCAAACCGCTCAACTGAACACCAAGATAAAACCGCGTCATTCCCGCCATCGCCGCCCCCTGCCGTCGCGCTGAAAGAGCCATCTGATCACAAATCCGAAGCCCCTGTTGCACGCCATCGACCGTCGATTCGCCACCTGCACCCTCGGCCGCATGCGGTCGCGATTCCCGGCCGCCAACGCCGTACAATCGTGGCCCACCCCGGCTTCACTGCAGCACTCCCACCATGGCCATAGTCAAATTTCCTCTGAGCGGCGAATACATCGAACTCAATCAGCTGCTGAAGCTGGCGGGAGCTTGCGACAGTGGCGGCGCCGGCAAGGTTCTGGTCGCGGAGGGGCTGGTGGCGGTGGATGGTCAGACCGAAAGCCGCAAGACGGCGAAGATCCGCGCCGGACAGGTCGTCGACTGCGGCGATCTGTGCATCAAGGTGGTGGCCGGCGACACGGATTGAGCCTGTGACCGCTGCCGGTGATGCGCACGAAAGCCTGATCCGGCGCTACCTTGGCGCCTACCCGGCTCCGGTGCAGACGCAGATTCGCGAACTGATCAGCGCAAAGCGTCTTGTGCGATATCTGCAGCAACGCTATCCGCAACGCCACGCGATCCAGACCGACGGCGCGCTGTACGACTACGTGCTGGACCTGAAACAGACCCACCTGCGCAGCTCGCCGCCGATCCACAAGGTCGTGTGGCAGAACAAGATGGACGTACTGCAGAACGTGCTGGGCCTGCATACGGCGATATCGCGTGTGCAGGGCGGACGCCTCAAGGCCAAGGCCGAAATCCGTATCGCCAGTCTGTTCAAGGACACCGCGCCGGAATTCCTCGGCATGGTGGTCGTGCACGAGCTGGCGCATCTGCGCGAGCGCGAACACAACAAGGCGTTCTACCAGCTATGCCGGCGCATGCTGCCGGACTATCACCAGATCGAATTTGATTTGCGCCTGCTGTTGCTGCAGCGCGCACTGGGCGACGAATCCTGAATTGACGCCGCAGGATGTGACCGAGTTGCCGGATGTTATCGGCGCTTGCGCGTCGCCAGCACGCCGTCGCCATTGAGCGCGGTGGAGAACCCGACCCGCTGCAGACGCGTCGCCACTTCATTGGGCACGTCGCGCTTGCTGGTCAGGCGGTTCGGCGCGCCGGTGTAGTGGAACAGCCGGCCGTGGTCCTTGAGCACCCGCGCCAGATGCACGTAGAACGCCTGCGAATACAGCTCGCCGGCAATGCCAAAGCGTGGCGGATCATGCAGTACGGCGTCGACCGAGGCACTGGGAAGCTTGGCGATCTTTTCCGAGATGTCAGCGTGCGTCAGTGTCAGCCGCTCATCCGGCCGTGGCGACCAGGGATTCAGACTGCGCAGCCAGATCACGTCCGGATTCTTCTCGTACGAATCCACACGCAGCGCGCCTCCATTCAGACACCATGCGGCGAAGTAGCCCAGCCCGCCGCAGGTATCGAGAATCACCTTGCCGCTGGGCTGGATCAGGCCGACCTTGCGCTCGGCGTCAGCGTACGGTGAAACATGCGCGGTCGGCAGCATCTTGATGCCGTCGATTTCAAACGTCGGCGCGCCCCACTCGGTCGGCACCAGCTTGATCAGCGAGTCACGGAACCGGGAGGTCGGGCAGAAGCCATCGCCGTCCCAGTAGTAGATCGTGCGGTCCTTGCAGACCTCGGCGTACGGGAATGCGCGCCCGTTCCAGACCCACTGCGACGCCTCCACCGTAACCGTGCTGGTGCTGCGACCCAGGTCCATCGAGCACACGATACTGGCCAGGCCAGCGTCGCGCGCCTCAAGCAAGGCTTCATGCACCGGCAGGGTCAACATCGGCCCCAGGGGTTCGCTTACCGCCAAAGTCTCGCTCACAGTGTTTCGATGTCCGCTGAGATCGACGCACCGCGCATCGAATCGGCGCAGAGTTTAGCGCCTTGCACCGTGGCGCGATGCCCTGAGTGCTGTGCCCGGCCCGCGCTCCACACTGCGCGCCGCCGATCACCGGCTGTTCAACCCTCAGAACGCGTAGCGCGCAGCCAGCATCACGGCACTGGCCTCGACGTCAACGCGCCCCCGCGTCGTTCCCAGCAGCGTGCCGTCAGCCGCGTAGACACGGAAGACCGTCGTCCCCGAGAACGGCGCGTAGACCACGGCGCCGATCAGCCCCCAGCGATCCGACACCGTGTAGGACAGTCCCAGCTTGAACGCGGGCGCCCACAATGGCGGCGCCGAAACGGTCACCGACGTCGGGCCCGGCTTCAGGGAATTGAGCGCCAGCGGCGCGCCGAACTCATCGTTGATCGCCTGCTCGAACTCGGGATCGAGCTGCAGCTGGGTAAACCAGGTGTAAGTCACGCCCAGGCCTGCAAACGGACGCAGACGATCATCCGCGTCGCCCCATAGATACTGCAGCGCCAGAATTGGACTCCACTGCCGCACGGTCATCAGCGGATTGAACTGCGGGTCGCCCAGATCGATGCGGAACAGCGCAGCGGTCGGTCCCGGTGGCGCGGCGATGCCCCGACCTTCCACCTCGACGACCGGCGGATAGCCGCCATCGAACTCGACCGACAGCCGATCTGTGACGAAGTACGCGGCAGAGGTCACCAGGGTCGTCGCATCACGCGGTGTGGCCGACAGCCCGTCAGTATCGAACGACTGCGGAATACCCAGCAGCGGATAGTTCGAATACAGATCGGTGTGAACGGCGGCATCGGTGTCCAGCGCGTGGCCATATATTCCACCGATCAGCAGCCAGACGTCGCCCGCCTCCTGGGCCCAGGCGTTCCCTGCGATGGCGCCCAGCGAAAGCGCCACTCGGGCGATGTGTTTCAGATGCGTTCGATCCATTCGGCGGAGGGTAGCGCAGCGCACGCCCTCGAAGGTCAAGGTGCAGTCAACGACACCGCATCCTCAGCCCACACACGAATGTCATGCCTTGCGCCACAACAGCGGCGCAAACACCAGAAAGTAGATCAGGTAGGCGACCGCCCAGAGCAATGCGCTGCCGGCCCAGCCGGCCGTTCCGCCCAGCGGCCAAGCGGCATAGCTGCCCACGCGCAGCAGTCCGGCGGCCACCACCGCAGTGAAGGCAAACACCAGCAACCGGCTGGCAACGATCGGGCGGCCCGAGTGGCCCAGCGCCACGCGCGACATCATGCCCAGACCGAGACAGCCCAGACCGCCGGTCATCAGCGCATGAATCGGTAGTGTCAGCGGCTGCTGCAGTCCGCCAAGATGGACCGCAGCGGCGATCAGGTAAGCCGCCGCGAGCCAGGCGTAGCCGCCATGCAGGATCCACAGCATCGGTTCGCGCCGCGAGCGCCACGGCTGCCACAGCAGCAGACGCAGCAGCGCTGACAGCCCGGCCAGTGCCGCCACCGCGCCCGCCCACAACGTCTGTGGCAGCGTCACCAGCAGCACGCCCGCCAGCAGCGCACTCAGGGTGGACAGCCAGTTCAGCCAGGGCTGCTGGCGCGGTGTGTACTGCAGTCGATTGCCGGCGAAGAATGGAATCACGCGGCCGCCCATGAACACCATCAAAAAGCCGACCAACCATGCGGTCAGCGTGATCAGCTGCCGCGCGTGCTCGAACTCACCGTGATGCAGACTCCAATGGAATCCCAGATTGATCAGCGCCAGCACCCACAGGAATGGGATGAACATGTAATTGCGCCGATTGCGGCTGCGGATCAGCACCCGCGTCATCATCGCCGCCAGCGCCGGCAGCACACCGCTGTCGAAGATTGCGGAGACGGTCTGCCAGCCCGGATCCGGCACCAGCGCGGTCGCGCGCGCGCCGACCCAGACCGCGACCAGCAGACCCAGCGACAGTGGAGTCGTCGTCGCCTGCCCGGTCCAGTTCGCCGCAGCGGTCAGCACGAACCCGGCAATGACGGCCGCGGCGAAGCCCAGCAGCATTTCATGCGCGTGCCATAACGTGCCGTTGGGCAGCATGGGCATCACGCCGGACAGGCCCGCGACCCAGACCAGGACACTCACCGCGGTGTACAGGCCCGCCAGCGGGAAAAACAATCGGAACGCCTGCGTCAGGATCATGGGCATGGAGCAATACCGTGTTGATGCATCTGTCTATTCTGCGGCCAACACCATTCGGTGGCCGCAGCCCGGTCGAACCATGCGCGCGCCGCCCGCAGCTGCAACCCGGCCCGGACTGAATCGCGGCACCCCGTCATCGCTCGGCGTTGCTCGCTGCGCCGCGCAGCAGAAGCAGCATCTGGCTGAGTTCTTCGGTCTGCTCGACGGTGATCTGCGCTGCCAGAGTGCGCACTGCGGGCACCTCGGTGTTGCGCGAGGCGAAATACGCCATCGGCAGCCCGCCCTGATGGTGGCGAATCATCAGTTGCAGGAACAGTGCGTCACGTGCGTCGCCATCCAGCGCGCGCAACTGATTCAGTTCATCAACCGTCGCCAGCCCCGGCATGCCGCCCGGAGCACTCTTGCAGTCCAGCAGGTAGCGGGACAACGCCGCGTCCGGAGGCGACTTGCCCACCAGCATCCAGTCCATTTCCCGGGTGGCCGGCATCAAGGGCTGTCCCCACAAGCGCAACCAGCCACGCATCTGACCGATCTCCATCAGCTGCGCGGACACGATCGCATTCGCCAGACCGCCAAGTCGCGTCGACCCGCCGTTCAGCAGCGTCTGTGCCATGACCACGGCCTGATCGTGGTGCAGGCTCATGAACTGGGCGAAACCGACATCCACCGGCCCGGCTTCCGCAGCCATTGCGGCGCCCTGCTCCGCCCCAACCCGGCGCCCGACAGCGAACGCCGCCGCCAGCCCCGCCAGCACCACAATGCCGAGCATCAAATACCGCATAGGCTTCACTGAATCGGCTTCACTGGATTGGGTAGGCGCCGTTGGTGAAGTCCAGCACCAGGAAGCCGTTATCCATGCAGGTGACCCACAGCTGATCGCCGACGAAACGCGGCGGCGAGCTGCACCAGTCCGCACTGAGATTGCCCGACACCAGATCGCCATTGGCCACTGCGCCCGCAACCAGATTGGGCAGCGCCGCCACATAGGACCCAACGTAGCGAAGATCGA
>JBFFJL010000210.1:0-6691 GCA_041555955.1 Nevskiaceae bacterium | reverse complement strand
CGATGTTCCGCGGCTTTGAGCAGATTCTGGTCGGCAAGCATCCGCTGGACGCGCTGTATTTCGTGCCGCGCATTTGCGGGATCTGTTCAGTGGCGCAGTCGGCCGCCGCCAGCGCGGCGCTGGCGTAGGCGGCGGGGCTGGTTCCGTGTAGCAACGGCCGCATCAGTGCAGCGCTGACCCTGGCGATCGAAAACATTGCCGACCATCTGAGTCACTTCATCCTGTTCTTCATGCCGGACTTTGCGCGCGCGGACTACGCGGGCCGGGCTTGGTACGCCGACGCGCACGCGCGTTTCAAGGCCATCGACGGCAGTGCGCGGCGCGATGCGCTACCGGCCCGTGCGCATCTGCTGGAATCGATGGGTTTGCTTGCGGGGCGCTGGCCGCATACCGGCGCGCTGCAGCCCGGCGGATCGACGCGACCGATCGATATGTCCGAGCGTCTGCGCGTCTACAGCATCCTGCGTCATTTCCGCAGCTTCCTGGAGACCAGTCTGTTTGGCGATGCACTGGAAGCGGTGGCGGCGCTCGATAGTGTCGATGCGCTGCAGGCCTGGGCTGACGCTGCGCCGCGGGGCGACTTCGGTCGCTTCATCCGTATCGCCAACGATCTGGATCTGTGGCGGCTTGGACGCGGCACTGATCGCTATATGAGCTACGGCGCCTACGCCTTGCCGGAGGGCGTGCTCTATCCCGGCGGCGTCTGGAACGGTGCCGCGCAGGCGCTGCGACTGGAGACCATCAGCGAAGATCACAGTCATGCCTGGATGAGCGGGGATTCAAAACATCCACGCGATGGGGTGACGGTGCCGCAGCCGGACAAGCCCGGCGCTTACAGCTGGTGCAAGGCGCCGCGTCTGGATCACGAAGTGGTCGAAGTCGGCGCGCTGGCGCGGCAGCTGGTGGCTGGGCACGACCTCGCTCGCGACATGGTCAGGCGCGACGGCGGCAGTGTCGCCGCCAGAGTGGTGGCGCGGCTGCTGGAGGTCGCGCGCACGCTGCCGGAGATGGAGCGCTGGGCCATGCGCCTGCAGCCGGATGAACCGTTCTGTTCCGAGTACGTGGTGCCGCGCGACGGTGACGGCGTCGGTCTGGTGGAAGCCGCGCGCGGCGCGCTCGGGCACTGGCTGAGCGTGCGCAAGGGACTGATCAGCCGCTATCAGATCATCGCGCCGACCACCTGGAATTTTTCACCGCGTGATGCCGGGGGCGTCCCCGGTGCGCTGGAGCAGGCATTGGTCGGGGTGGAGACCTGCGACCGCCGCGCGCCAGTGGCGGTGCAGCACATCGTGCGTTCGTTTGATCCGTGCATGGTGTGCACGGTGCACTGAGCCGATCGCATGAGTCCGGAACAGTTCAAGCAGAAGTTCACCGCGGCATTGCCGGACCCGTCGGACAGCATCGCTGGCGATCAGACCTGGATCAGCGTGATCCAGAAGATGGACGAGGTATTCACCGAGCTGTTGCGCTACGAAGTGGCGCTGGAAGACAAGAACCAGGCCCTGGAAGAGGCGCAGCAGTTCACGCGCTCGGTGCTGAGTTCGATGTCCGACATCGTCATCGCCACGGCGCTGGATGGCACCATCGAGGAGGTCAATCAGTCGCTGGCCCAGCTGATCGGATGTCCGGTCGAGACGCTGTGCGGGAAAGCGGTTGTCGATCTGTTTGCTGACGTGGCGTCGAAACAGAAAGCGCAGCATCTGATCGTGCAGCAGGACGCGGTTCACGACTGCGAGTTGAATCTGCTGGGGAGCGCGGGCCCGATCGAGGTGTCGCTCAACTTCACGCCGCGATCAGCTGCGGCCGGGCGCATTGTCGGCAGCGTCATCACCGGGCGTCCGGTGGGAGAGCTGCGTCGCGCCTATCTCGAGCTGCGGCAGACGCATGAGCAGCTCAAGCGCACGCAGCAGCAACTGCTGCAGGCCGAGAAGATGGCGTCGCTCGGGCGACTGGTCGCAGGCGTTGCTCATGAGCTCAACAATCCGATCAGTTTCGTGCTGGGCAACGTGCATGCGCTCAAGCGCTACGTCGTGCGCCTGGACCAGTACGTCAGTGCTGTCGACGCTGGATTACCGCAGGTCGAGTGTGCGGCGCTGCGCAAGCAGCTGCGGATCGACGCGCTGATTGCCGACCTCGGGCCGTTGATGGAGGGCACCGTGGAGGGCGCTGAGCGTACGCGCGACATCGTCGACAATCTGAAACGTTTCTCGGCGCTGGATCGTGATGCGGACGATCTGTTCGATCTGGGTGAAGTGGTGGAGCGTGCGGTGCAATGGGTGCGCACGGCGAGCCCGTCGAAGTTCCGTATCGACATCGAGATTCCGCGCGGTCTGATGGTGATCGGTTCCGCAGCGCAGTTGCAGCAGGTGATGATGAACCTGGTGCAGAACGCACAGGACGCGACTGCGATGCTGGCCGAGCCACGCTTACGGGTGCTGATGCACCCGCTCGACGACGGCGGGGTGCAGGTGCGTTTCTCCGACAATGGCGTCGGTATCGATCCGGAGGTGCTGCCGCACATCTTCGATCCGTTCTATACGACCAAGCCGGTCGGGCAGGGGACCGGGCTGGGGCTGTCGATCAGCTATGGGCTGATCGAGCGGCATGGTGGCCATCTGCGCGCTGCCAACAACGCCGACGGCGGTGCGGATTTCATCGTGACCTTGCCGTTGGCACTGGACAAATCCCTTGCAGCGACGGCGTCCAAATGAAAGAGACATTGCCATGATCGGCCGCGTGGGCGGGGCCAAGTGACTGTTTCATTTGCGAGTCAGGCCTGGCATGAAACTCGCGCCACTTGCGGGCAACGGTCTTCGGGAGGACTGCGACTGTGACGATCGCCGAGTTGCCGCAGGATTTCACCACGCTGGCTGCGGTGGTTTTGCTGCTGGGCATGAAGCACGGCTTCGATGCCGATCACCTGGCGACCATCGACGGCCTGACCCGCTACAACGCGCGCACCCAGCCGCAGTTGGCCCGGCTGTGCGGCAGCCTGTTCTCAGTGGGGCACGGGATGGTGGTGGTGATGGTGGCGTTGGCCGTATCGGTGTTGTCGACGCACTGGCAGGTTCCGGACTGGCTGGAACGGGTCGGCGCCTGGGTGTCGATCGTCGTGCTCGGGGCGCTGGGCCTGGTCAATCTGCATGCGGTACTGCACACCGCCGCCGATGAGGTGGTGCGCCCGGTGGGGCTCAAGGGCAAGCTGCTCGGCGCGACGTTCCGGCGGCTGTCGACGGTGAGTCATCCGCTGCTGATCATGGCGGTGGGGGCCTTGTTCGCCGTGTCGTTCGACACCCTGAGTCAGGCGGCATTATTCGCGCTGACCGGTTCCCAGTTTGGCGGCTGGCAGCCGGCGTTGCTGCTTGGCATGCTGTTCATGCTCGGCATGCTGATTACTGACGGCGTCAACGGCCTGTGGATCTCGCGCCTGATTTCCGGGGCTGACGAACTCGCGCGGATCGCATCACGCGTGATGGGCCTGGCGGTGGCTTCGGTGTGTCTGTGCGTCGCGACGTTCGGCATCCTGCGGCAGCTGTCACCGCTGATCCGTCAATGGAGCGAGGGCAAGGAACTGCTGTTCGGGGCCGCGGTGGTCGGGCTGATTCTGTATAGTTTCTGGCTGGCCCGCCGCCTCGCTGCAGGCGCCTATCGAACCAGCTGAAGCACGCGCAAATCGTTCTTGTGCGGCTTCCCGGCTGAATGATCGTGCTCGCGATGCTCATGCGCGCGGCGGCCTCATTGGCGTTGCCGCAGCAGGAAGTGACCGAGTGCATCTCATCGACGATCGTGACGGGGTCTGTCTAGAACCCCAGGGCGCGGCTGACGCCGCTGTGATCTGGCTGCATGGCCTGGGCGCGGACGGACATGACTTCGTGCCGGTGGTCGAGGCACTGCGCTTGCCGTCGAGCCTGCGGGCGCGTTTCGTATTTCCGCATGCGCCGCAGCGGCCGGTGACGATCAACGGCGGCTATCCGCTGCGTGCCTGGTACGACATCTACGGTCTGTCCGACGGCAGTCCGGAAGACACTGCGGGCATCCGCGAGTCGGCCGCCAATGTGGCGGCACTGATCGACGCGCAGTGTGCTGCCGGCATCGCCAGCGAGCGCATCGTCGTCGCCGGTTTCTCACAGGGTGGGGCGATAGCGCTGCACGCCGCGCTGCGCCATCCGCAGCGACTCGCGGGACTGATCGCCTTGTCGACCTATCTGCCAATGCACACGTTGCTGGCGGGCGAGGCCAGCGTCGCAAACCGCAGTCTTCCGATCCTGCTGGCGCACGGCAACTTCGATCCGATCGTGCCATTCCGCTGGGGTGAGAATACCCACGGCGAGCTGGCACGACTGGGCTATACCGTGCAGTGGCAGCCCTACCCGATGCAGCATGAAGTCTGCGCAGACGAGGTCGACGATATTGCGGCGTTTCTGATGCGCACACTGGCAGCATGAGTAAGCCGCTTGAGCGCGGGACTCAGCGCTCGATCGTATAGAGAATGTCGCCGCCCGATTCGGCGCCGGTTTCCGACGCCAGCTTGAAGCCGTGGCCAATGTCGTACTGCAGGCGGAAGGTGTGTCCCGGCTGGAACAGGCCGACGCCGTAGGCGATGTACAGCTTCGGTGACAGATACTTGCCGATGGTCAACTGCGCCTGATCCGACGACTGCCCGGGCTTGGCGCCGAGCGAGAACTCGTCGATGCCGAAACGGCCGGTGAATTTCTGCGCCAGCCACTCGCTGCCGGCAAGTCCCAGCGACAACGCCGCACCGGCGACCAGCGCCTTGTCTTCGCCGCTGCTGCTTTCGTCCAGGCTGCGACCGAGCACCAGCCACGATAACTGACGCTCCTGCGGCATCGCGGGGGTCGAGAACAGGCTGAACTCGGGCTTGTCGAGGGTGCCGCGCACCAATACACCGACGGTGATGTCCTCGCGGGGCGAGCGCGTCGCGCGCAGTTCAACCGCCGGGTCGGTCAGCGAGCCGCCGCTGAACAGCAGTCGGCCAGTCTCAAGATTCAGATCCTGACCATAGGCCTTGTACTGCCCTCCGATCAGCCGCAGCTCGCCATGCGCTCGGGTTGGTACGCCGGGCGCTTCGAGTACACGTACGGCGCCGCCGAGGCGGGTCTTCAGTCCGAAGCCGTCGAAGCTCACCTTGTCTCCGAGGCGCAGCTGCAGATCGGCGAAGGTCTTCAGACGCTTGCGATCCTGCGCGTCGTCGTCAGCGCGGATGATGACCTGATCTGCGTTCGGCCCGGTGCCGCTGTCCAGGGTCTTGGGGGTGATCTTCGCCTCGGGAACGTCGACACTGCCATCGACGTGCAGTTCGTTCTTCGCCAGATGCACGTTGACTGCCGGCGAGATCCAGACGCGGGCTTCGGGCGTGCGCACCGCCTGGAAGTTTTCGCCGTCGATGTTCAGATCCAGTGTGGGCGGCGAGGCCCAGGGGGCGAGTCGGCCGCTCAGGCGCAGCTGGCCCTTGTCCGACCAGGCCTCGCCACTGACCGACAAGGTGCCGCCCTGCAGTGCCGCGAGCTGCGTCTGCACGCGTTCGAGTTTGATCCCCGGCGTGCGCAGGCGCAGTGATCCATTCTGCAGCGCCAGCGTGCCGGCCAGATTCGGTGCCTGCAGCGTGCCGCCCAGATCGAAACGGCCGTGCAGTTCGCCGCTGACATTTTCGAGTTCGCGGTTCAGCAGCGCGACCCAGGCCAGCTCGGGCACGTCGACCGTCAGTGTTCCGCGCAGGGGGCGTTGCAGCAGTGCGCTGCCGGCGCCGAGCTGTCCGTCGAGTTGCAGTGCGCCCTGTTCCAGCGGTAGCGACGCGGTCAGCTGAAGACCGCCGTTGTGTTCCTCAACGGCGGCGTGGCCTGGAAGAATTTTCAGGGTTGGCAGACCCTTCTGTGCCAGCTCGACACTGCTGCTATCGAGGCTCAGGCGCAGGTCACGCAAGCCGTCGCTGCCGAGATCGGCATAGCCATGGCCGTCGACGCTGCCGTTGATCTGGGTTGCGACGGGCATCAGCGGATCCAGCGAAGCCAGATCGAAGTGTTCGAGCCGGAACGCCAGGCGGCGTGCGCCGCCCTCGGGGTGCAGTCCGACGCAGGCTCTGGCGATCTTCGAGGACAGACAGGTCGGCTCCAGCGTGACATCCGCTCCGCGCACGCTCAGCGCGGACGGCGCTTCCTGGTTCCAGACCGCCGAGCCGGTGGGCACGATCTGCAGTGCAGACAGACTGCCATCCCAGTGCCAGGTCTGGGTGTCGAGGCCGCCTTTCAGGCGTAGCGACGCGTGGCCGTCGGCGCCATGGGTCGCGAGCGCCAGCGTGTGCTGGTCGACGCGACCGTTCAGGTCCAGGCTCAGCTGATCAATCGTACGGCCGACTTCGAGCGTGTCGAGTTGCAGGCTCAGCTCGACCGCTGCGTTCAGGTCGACATCGCCTTGCGCACGTACGCGGCCGATGCGGATGTCGCCATAGCGCAGTTGTGCGGCGTTGAAGCTGCCGTCGATCCGCGGGCGCAGCGGGTCTCCGCGCAATTGCAGCGCGGCAGTGGCGCGGCCGCCGAGCTGCGGCCACAACGCGGCCAGGTCGGGGCTCTTGAGCCGGGTTTGCAGCGCCAGCTGCGGCCAGACCTGGCCGTCCGCGTCCAGCTGGGTATCCGCGCTGTGCAGCGTGACCTTGTTCAGGGCCAGCGCCCCTTCG
>JBFFJL010000209.1:0-6700 GCA_041555955.1 Nevskiaceae bacterium | reverse complement strand
GCGCCATCTGCTGCGCGCGCCCAGCGCACGCGTATGGGTGATTGCGGAGCGGCAACAGGTCGTGGCGGCGGCGATCGTGCTGCTGCGCCGCGGCAGCTTCCATGGCCGGATCTACTCGGTGGTGGTCGCGCCGCAATGTCGTGGGCGGGGGCTGGCGCGACAATTGTTACGTCATGCTGAACGCGATGCGCGAGGCTTGAAGCTGCATGGCCTGAGCCTGGAAGTGCGCGTCGACAACGCCGCTGCGCGGATGCTGTATCGCGATCTGGGCTATGTGGAAACGCGGATTCTGGAGCGCTATTACGAGGATGGTTGCGACGGCGTGCGGCTGCGCCGTGAGTTTGCGCCGGGCTGATCCGGCGACAGCGCCGTGCGACCAGCGCTGCGCTATAGTCTCGGCCCGATGCGAGGAGCAGACGGATGGGCCACGAGAGCTCGGTCGTCGCACGCGGTGTGACGGACGTTTACGAACACAAGTTTTTCCCGCCTCCGGTCTATGAAGGCGCGATCCAGCGCAACGCGCTGATGACGCGGCTGCAGCAGGAGTCGACGCTGCGCCTGATCGTGGTGCAGGCGCCGGCTGGGCATGGCAAATCCACCTTGCTGCAGCAGATGAAGTCGGCTGCCGAATCACAGATGGCGCTGACCGCCTGGTTGACTCTGGATGAAGCCGACAACGACATGAGGCGTCTGGCCGGGCATCTGCAGGGCCTGATCCTGCGGCTGGGCGGCAGTGATGAACTGGCGAGCTCCGGTGATGTGGATGGCGATATCGGGCGGCGTCGGCTGAATGACTGGTTGATCCGTCGGCTGGTACAACTGGAACGCCGCGTTGATCTGTTCATCGACGAATTTCAGACCTTGAACCGCAAGCCAGTGCTGGCCGTGTTTCGCGACCTGCTGCAGCATCTGCCGGAAACCGTGACGATCTATATCGGCTCGCGCGCGATGCCGGAGATCGGACTGGCGCGGCTGGTGGTCAATCACCAGGCGTTGGTATTGCGCGCACAGGACCTGCGCTTCACCGCAGCCGAGGTGCAGCAGTTCTTTGCCGGTACCAGGGAGTTGCAGGTCAGCGCCGACGAAATCGAGGCAATCTTTCGCCGCACCGAGGGCTGGCCGGCCGCGGTACAGCTGTTCCGTCTGGGGCTGGCCAGCACTTCGGTGCGACGCTCGCTGGCGGACCTGAACGCCGGGCGACCCGGTGAGCTCGCCGAGTATCTGGCCGACAATGTGCTGGCATTGCAGCCGCCACGGATTCAGGAATTCCTGCTGCGCACTTCGGTGCTGAGCCGACTGTCCGCCGAGCTGTGCGATCACGTCACCGGCTGGCAGGACTCGCAGAGCATCCTGCTGTATCTGGAACGATCCGGACTGTTCCTGCGCAGCCTCGATTCGGATCTGCGCTGGTTCAAGTACCACACGCTGTTCTCGTCGTTCATGACCGAGCAGTTGCGCGAGCAGGATGCCGCTGCATTGATCGCGATTCATCGTACGGCGGCGCAGTGGTTCCACGCGCAGGAACAGTTCGAGGAGGCAATGCACCATGCGGTCGCCGCACGCGACTACAGCTTTGCTGCGGATATCCTGAACCAGTGGGCCAACAGTCTGATTCCGGACGCCCTGCTGACCACGGTCGAACGCTGGTCAGATCGCCTGCCGCTGGCGCAGATCGAGCAGCGACCGGATCTGGCCGTGAAGATCGCCTGGGCGCTGACCTTCATGCGGCGCAATCAGAAGCTGCGGCCGATCATCGATATTCCTGAGCGCCTTGGTTCGGAGGGGGACATCCGCAACACCACCAGCGGCGACGTCGTCAACGTGATGCTGGCGGTGGCGCATGACGATCTGCGGCTGTCGTTCGACATTCTCGAGCGTGTGCCGGTGTCCGATCAGTCGCCCGAGGGGTTCTGGGCGTTCGAGCTCGGGGCTGCGGCCAATGTCGCAGCCTACCGTGCGCAGATTGCCGGGAACTACGACGCCGCGCGCGAGTTTCTGGGGCTGGCGCGAGCGTATGGCACCACGGGCAGTTCGGCGTTCAGCGGCGGCTATACGGTGGCGCTGGCCGGCATCAATTGTCTCGCGCAGGGCCGGCTGGAGGAGGCGCTCGAGCGTTTTCGCAGTGGCTTTTCCGAACAGCGACCGGACCTCGATGAGTCAATGGCGTCCGGCTCGCTGGTGTCGTGCTACATCTGGACGCTGTATGAGGCCAATCGACTCGAGGCCGCCGAGTCGATGTTCAAGCAGTTTCACGACGTCATCAGCGATGCGGTGCTGCTGGATTTTCTGGCCGTGGCCTATATCGCAATGGCGCGGATTCATATTGCCCAGGGACGGTCCGCGGTGGCGCTGCAGCTGCTGGACGAATGCGAGGACATCGGCCACGGCGCCGGCTGGCCGCGGCTGGTGCGGATCGGCGGCTGGGAGCGCGTACGTCTCGCGCTGCTGGAAGACGACGTCGAGCGCGCCAGGACCCTGGCCAGTCGCTTGCCGCAAAGCGGCCAACCGGATTTCGCCGAAGGCTGGATGACGTTTTCGGAAAGCCAGGAAGCGCACGGGATTGGTGCCTTGCGCCTGGCGATCCACGACGGTCACGCGGTTGAAGCACTGGAGCAGATCGGCGTCGAGCTCAGTCGCGCGCATTCTGATGGCCGTGTGCATCGAGAGATCAAGCTGCTGGTGCTGGAAGCGTGCGCGCACGCCCGACGCGGCTCCGACAATCTGGCGTTGCGCAGTCTGCATCGCGCGCTGCAATTGGCGCGCCCGGGCGGCTACGTGCGCAGCATCATCGATGAGGGCGATGCCGTGGTGCGGCTGCTGCAGCAGATTCACGCCACCTTGTACGACGCCGATCCGGCTGCGCAGCAGCAGCGTGCCTTCGTCGAGACCTTGCTGCGTGCCGCGGGTGCCGGCATCGGTGCGGGAACACGCGGCTTGCCCGGCGACGGCGGATTCCAACCGCTGGAGCCGCTGACCGAGCGCGAAAAGGAGATGCTGGTCTATCTCGGCAACGGTGTTTCCAACAAGGAAATGGCGGCCAAGCTGTTCGTCTCGGAAAACACCGTCAAGTTTCACCTGAAGAACATCTCCTCCAAGCTGGCGGTCAACAGCCGGCTGCAGGCGATCAACGCCGCGCGCCAGATGGGTTTGTTGTAAATCTCGCGGCACCTGCGTGCCGCTGCAGTGAATCAACCGCACTGCAACATCAATAAAAACTACCCGCAAGGGTAGCGGCAGCCACCCGCTGGCACGCCTAACCTGACTCCAGTTTGAGACCTGATCCAACGCGGGCGCAGACCGTGACCGGAGAGCTTCCGGGCGGCTCGATCCGCAGCCCCGTTGCAGCACCCGATGCAACGGCGGACAAGACCGAATTGGAGGAGCTGGGATGTCTGCAGTCTGCGCCAATGCGCCGCGCTGTCGTCGCCGTGTCCGCGGCGAACGCCGTGATGTCCGCGTCCGTTTCCTTTCATCACCCCATCGTTTCGATGCGTGCTGCGCGGCTGTGCCGCGCCCGGCTTCGGACGGCGCCATTCTGTAGGGAGAGTCACCATGTCTGTACCCGCACCTTCTGTGGACACCGCAGCGACACCGGCTACCTCCTCCGGCAAGCTGATCAATATCGACAACGGTGGGACCTTGACCGACATCTGCGTGATCGACGGGACGCAGGTCTACCGCACCAAGACCGTGACGACACCGTACGACCTTTCGAAGTGCCTGTTCGACGGCCTGAAGAAGGCGTCGCGACTGATCTACGGCGATGAAGACGTGCAGCAGTTGCTGCTTTCGACTGAGTACATCCGCTATTCCACCACGCAGGGCACCAATGCCCTGGTGGAGCGCAAGGGTCCGCGACTGGGCTTGATTGCCGGTGGCGGACTGGCCCTTGACGCACTGCGCGGTGCGGGCGATGCCGCCGAACTGCTGGATGCGCTGGTCGGGTCGCGCGTGCAGGCCTTGCCCGGCGGTCTGGCTGGCGAGGCGCTGGATGCGGCCGTGACCCATGCCGTCACCAGTCTGGCTTCAGCAGGTGCCAATCGCGTCGTCGTCGTGTTTGGTGGCGATGGCCGCGTCGACGGTGAAACCGAGGTCAAGAAGATCTTGCTGCGGCGTTTCCCGCCGCATCTGCTGGGTGCCTTGCCGATCCTGTACTCGCACGAACTGGTTGACGACGCTGACGACGCGCGCCGCACCTGGACGGCGCTGTTCAACGCTTTCCTGCATCCGGCCATGGAGCGTTTTCTGTACACCGCAGAGCATCGCCTGCGCGAGTACAAGACCCGGAATCCGCTGCTGATCTTCCGCAATGACGGCAACGCTGCGCGCGTCGCGCGTACCGTCGCGATCAAGACCTACAGCTCCGGGCCGCGTGGCGGTGCCGAAGGCGTCAAGGCGCTGGCCGCGCACTACGGCTTCAAGCATCTGCTGTCGATGGACGTCGGCGGCACCACCACCGACATCGGTGTGGTCGATGACGGCAAGGTGCGTCTGGATGCGCGCGGTCGGGTCGAAGGGGTCGAGACGTCTTTCCCCTTGAGCGACGTGATCAGTGTCGGCGTCGGTGGCAGTTCGATCATCAAGGCCGATGGCAAACGTATCCAGGTCGGACCGGAAAGTGTGGGTGGTGCGCCGGGGCCGGCGTGCTTCGGTCTCGGCGGAACGCAGGCCACGATCACCGATGCATTTCTGCTGATGGGTCTGCTCGATCCGGCGTCGTACTTCGGCGGTGAGCTGAAGATCGATGTCGAGCGTGCGCGCACGGCGATTGCGGAGCACGTCGGTCGAGCCCACGGGGTGAGTGAAGAGCAGGCGGCGCAAGATATGGAGGCAGCGTGGGTTGCCAAGATCGCTGACAGCCTGAAGAAGTTCAGCACGATCACTCCCGAGACGACGCTGGCCGCCTTTGGCGGCGCGGGTCCGTTCGTGGCCTGCAAGGTTGCCGAGTCGGCGGGCATCTCGCGCGTGATCGTGCCCGGGCTTGCGGCAGTGTTTTCCGCCTTCGGCATCGGCTTCTCGGATATCGGACACACCTTTGCCCAGGCGGTGGAGGGCGCCGATCCGGTAGCGATGACCGTGGCGCGCGAGGCGTTGTTGCTGCAGGCGCAGCGCGGCATGTTTGCCGAAGGCGCGCGACTCGAAGACTGCACTCAGACGTTCAGCGTGCTGCTCAGCGACGCTGAGGGTGAACGCGTCGTGCCGAGCGACGGCGTGACGCCACCTGCGAGTCTGAAGGCTGATGCGCGAATGGTGCTGCAGCTCGAAGTGGTCAAGCCGATTGCGCATGCACGAATCACCGGCCGCTTCGGCAGTGCTGGCAAGCCGGCGCTGCGCGACGGCAGCCGGCGCACGCTGTGCGCAGGCCAGTGGCAGGAGCTGCCGCTGTACCGGATCGAGGCGCAGAGCGGCAGCTGTCAGGCGCAGGGGCCCTGCGTGCTGGAGGAAGCCTTCTTCACCTGTCGCGTCGAGGCCGGCTGGCGGTTCGAAATCAATGAGGCCGGCGACATTCTGCTGTCGCGTGCCGGCTGAGCCCCAAGCGAGATTTGCTTCGAGATCGGATTCGAGGATGTCGTCAATGAAAGTACTGATCACTGAATACCTGCGGATTAACCTGGATACCGAAATGTGGGAATGCCGCCGCTGCGGCCACGAACACATTTCTGCACGCGAAAACTACAAGCGCGGTCTGCTGGTGTACGACCGCGATCCGCGCGAGATCCACAAGCCGCTGCTGGACACCCGGCTCTACGAGCGCACGTACTCGCCCGATCCGGCGTGGTGCCGGATTCTCGAGTACTACTGCTCCAAGTGCGGGACCCTGGTGGAGGCCGAATACCTGCCACCGGGCCATCCGCCGGTCCATGACATCGAGCTCGACATCGACGCGCTGAAAGCGCAGTGGGCCGATCGCCAGGAGGTACTCGAACCGGTGGTCGGACCGGATCTGGCGCTGGAAAAGGTCAAGCACGGGCGTGCGCTGCATGCGCAGGCGCATGGCCACGACCATCAGCACTGAGCCGGGGAGCGAACGATGAGACGAGTATCGGTCGATATCGGTGGCACCTTCACCGACTGTTTCGTGGTCTGGGACGAACGCAGCATCGAAGGCAAGGCACTGACGACGCATCACAACCTCGCACTGGGGTTCAACGAGGCGCTGAGCAACGCTTGCGAACAGCTGGCGATGGACGTGCACACGCTGCTGTCGGGGGTCGATTCCGTGCGCTACGCCACGACCCTGGGCACCAACGCACTGATCGAGCGCAAGGGGCCGCGCATCGGTGTGCTGGTGACGGCCGGTTTCAAGAGCACCATCCCGCTGTCGCGTGCCCGCGGATACGGCGAGGGTCTGCCGGAAGAGCGGCAGATGGACATCCCGAACGCGCAGCGCCCCGAACCGATCGTGCCAATTCCGATGATCCGCGAGATCCGCGAACGCGTGGATTATCTGGGCAAGGAATTCCTGCGCCTGGATGAGGATGACGTGCGTCTGCGTATTCGCGAGCTGGTCGACGCCGGCGCCGAGGCGTTGGTGGTGCTATTTACCAACAGTGTGGTCAATCCGGCGCATGAGCTGCGTGTGCGCGAGATTTTCCTGGAGGAGTATCCCGGGCACCTGCTTGGTGCGATTCCGATGCTGTTGTCGCACCAGGTGGCCGGACGCAAGGGTGAGTACGCGCGCGGCATGTCGGCGATCATG
>JBFFJL010000208.1:0-6718 GCA_041555955.1 Nevskiaceae bacterium | reverse complement strand
TCGATGGGATCCTCGATCGTGATGATGTGTCCACGCGAGTTACGATTGCGATAGCCCACCATCGCCGCTAACGACGTCGACTTGCCGGAGCCGGTGGCACCGACCATCAGCACCAGGCCACGCTTCTCCATGACGATGCCCTGCAGCTGCTGCGGCAGCCCCAGCGCCTCGAAGGTCGGAATCTCGGTATTGATCGTACGCAGCACGCCACCAACGCGGTTCTGCTGCACGAAGGCGTTGACGCGGAAGCGGCCGATTCCCGGCGGCGAAATCGCGAAATTGCACTCGTTGGACGATTCAAATTCCTTGATCTGCCGATCGTTCATCAACGAACGCATGATGATTGCGGACGTTTCAGGCGGCAGCGGCTTGTCCATCACCGGCGTCATCTGGCCATCCACCTTGATCGCCGGCGGAAAGCCGGCGGTGATGAACAGATCCGACGCGTTCTTCTGCTTCATCAACGTCAGCAACTGCTGCACCAGCTTGACCGCCTGTTCGCGCTCCATCCTGTGTTCCTCTGATTGGTGGGGGCCGCGTCTAGTTCGCAGTGAAGTTGCGAGGATCTGCCGACTTGTAGCGCGCCTCCTCGACACTGGTCATGCCTTTGCGGACCAGATCACGAAGGCACTGATCCAAGGTCTGCATGCCTTCTTTCTGGCCGGTCTGGATCGCCGAGTACATCTGCGCGATCTTGTTCTCGCGGATCAGGTTCCGAATCGCCGGCGTGCCGATCATGATTTCGTGCGCCGCCACGCGCCCGCCGCCCTTTTTCTTCAGCAGCGTCTGCGCGATGACCGCGCGCAGCGACTCCGACAACATCGCGCGCACCATGTCCTTCTCCGCCGCAGGGAACACGTCGACAATACGATCCACCGTCTTGGCGGCCGACGAGGTATGCAAGGTGCCAAACACCAAGTGGCCGGTTTCAGCCGCCGTCAGCGCAAGACGGATTGTTTCCAGATCGCGCATTTCGCCGACCAGAATCACGTCAGGATCCTCACGCAACGCCGAACGCAGCGCTTCGTTGAAACCCAGAGTGTCACGATGCACCTCGCGCTGGTTGATCAGGCACTTCTTCGACGGATGCACGAACTCGATCGGATCCTCGACGGTTAAAATGTGTGCGAACTCGTGCTCATTGATATGGTCCACCATCGCCGCCAACGTGGTTGACTTGCCGGAGCCGGTCGGCCCAGTCACCAGCACAATGCCACGCGGATACTCGCAGATGTCCTTGAAAATCGAAGGGCACTTGAGGTCTTCCAGCGACAGGATCTTGGACGGAATCGTTCTGAACACCGCACCGGAGCCGCGCGAATGCGTGAACGCATTGACGCGGAAGCGCGCCAGACCGGGGATCTCGAACGAGAAGTCGGTCTCAAGGAATTCGTCCCAGGCCTTGCGCTGCTTGTCGTTCATGATGTCGTACACCATGTCGTGGACCTGTTTGTGGTCCAGCGGCGGAAGATTGATGCGCTTGACGTCACCGTCAACGCGAATCATCGGCTCCACACCGGCCGACAGGTGAAGGTCCGACGCCCCCTGTTTGACACTGAAAGTCAGTAACTGCGCAATGTCCATGCGGTCTTTCCGTACTTTGTTGTCTAATAATTAGAGGCGCCGACAGACGTTAAAGGCATTTACACATCGAGGCAACATGCTGTTATCTGCAACAGAGATTGCCGCGAACCTGGAAACCGTGCGCGCGCGGATCCAGCGAGCGTGCCAAGCCGCCGGACGAACGTCGGCGGAGGTGACCCTGCTTGCGGTCAGCAAGACCTTTCCCGCCAGCGCGATCCGCGCAGCGTATGCTGCCGGGCAGCGCCACTTCGGCGAAAGCTACGTGCAGGACTGGCACGAAAAGCGTGGCCAGCTGACCGACCTGGCCTGCATCTGCCACTTCATCGGCCCGCTGCAATCGAACAAGACGCGGGAAGTCGCTGAAAGTTTCGATTGGGTCCATAGTGTCGACCGGCTCAAGATCGCGCAGCGGCTGTCTGCCCAGCGTCCCGCGAACCTGCCACCGCTGAATATCTGTGTGCAGGTCAATATCTCCGGAGAAGCCAGTAAATCTGGATGCAGCCCCGAGGAGTTGCCCTTGCTGGCACAGGCCGTTGCGGCACTGCCGCGACTTAAACTGCGCGGCCTGATGACGGTCCCCGCTCCCGCTCGCGACGACTCGGATCCGCGAATCGCGTTCCGTCAGCTGCATGCGCTTCAGACCGAACTGCAGCGCACCGGCCTGGCGCTGGATACCTTGTCCGCCGGCATGTCCGACGACCTCGAAGCGGCAATTGCCGAGGGATCGACGATCGTACGGATCGGCACTGCGATTTTCGGCCACCGCGGCCAGAACTGATACTCGTTGCATAGCGCCCGCCTTGCGCTGCAGCATCGGACGCAGATCGCCATACTGACGCCCCCTACTGCCTCTGTTGATCGAATCCATATGTCTCAAGACGCTGCCAAACGCAAAGCCGCCGAAGCCGCCCTCGCCTATCTTGAGCCGGGTGAAGTGCTCGGCGTCGGAACCGGGTCCACGGTCAACCACTTCATTGATCTGCTGGCCGAGCGAAAGAACGATATTGCTGGCGCCGTATCGTCTTCGGAGGCCAGTACCGCACGGCTGAAGCAGGCGGGCATCCCCGTGCTCGACCTCAACAGCGCCGGCACGCTGTCGGTCTACGTTGACGGCGCCGATGAAGCCAACAAGCACCTGCAATTGATCAAGGGGGGCGGCGGCGCGCTGACCCGAGAGAAAATCGTCGCTGCAGCCAGTCGCAAGTTCGTCTGCATCGTCGACGAGTCCAAACTGGTCGGCGTGCTCGGCAAGTTCCCCCTGCCGGTCGAAGTCATCCCCATGGCGCGTTCGTATGTTGCCCGCGAACTGGTCAAGCTGGGCGGACGCCCGGAACTGCGCGCCGGCTTCACGACCGACAATGGCAACGTGATCCTCGACGTCCACGGCCTGGAAATTCTCAAGGCGGTCGAGCTGGAAAGCCGCATCAACGGACTGGCTGGCGTCGTCTGCGTGGGACTGTTCGCACAACGGCCAGCAGACGTGCTGATCGTCGGCGCCGCATCCGGGACTCGCATCCAGACTGCTGCGTAGCTCAGACAAGAAAGCCCGCCGGGATCAGCATCCCGGCGGGCCTTGAATCACAACGACAAGCGCCTTAGCGCCTACGGCTACTACCGCCGCCACGCTTGTTGTCGCGCGGCTGTTCCTCGTTGACCTTCATCGGCTTGCCACGCAGTTCCTTGCCGTTGAGCCCGGCAATGGCAGCGCGTGCTTCGTGCCCTTCCATCTCGACAAAGCCGAAACCGCGGCACTTGCCGCTAAATACGTCCTGCATCAGCTTGATCGAAAACACGCGCCCGAAACCGGTGAAAATTTCGGTGAGTTCGCGCTCAGTGGTGTCTTCGGGCAGGTTTCCGGCGAATATGCGCTTCATGATCTGGCTCCTGGTCGATCGTCTTTCATAGTGTTATCGGGCGGGCCGCTGGGAACGCCCACCGGGCCGCGTCTGCTTGCGATCCGGGTTCGATGTCGGCGCAGCCTTGCTGGGGCCGGACCGCCGTCCACGCCGCTTTTGCGGCGCACGCTCGGCATTGTTTCGTGGCGACGGTGCGTCGCGCTCCGACGCTGCCGAACCTGCAGGGCTGGGACGAAAGCCCTCAACTTCATAGGCTTGAATGGTGCGCTTCAGCAGCTTTTCAATTGCGCGCCATTCGTCGTATTCATCCGGGCTGACCAGTGAAACCGCTTCACCCTGGTCTCCGGCACGTCCAGTGCGGCCGATGCGATGGACGTAGTCTTCCGGCACCGACGGCAATTCAAAATTGACCACGTGTGGCAATTGGTCGATATCCAACCCGCGAGCGGCGATGTCAGTTGCCACCAGCGTGCGGATCTCTCCGGCCTTGAACTGCGCCAGAGCCTTGGTCCGCGCGTTCTGGCTCTTGTTGCCGTGCAGCGCTGCTGCCGGAATACCGTCACGAATCAGGCGATCAGTCAGGCGGTTGGCACCGTGCTTGGTACGCGTGAACACCAGCACCTGACGCCAGTTGAAGTGGCCGATCATGTACGACAGCAATGCCGACTTGTTAGCCTTGTCGACGAAAATCGAACGCTGCTCGACCGATGTGGCGGCGCTGTTGCGCGGCGCGATGTCGATCGTTGCCGGGTTGCGCAGCAGGCCTTCGGCCAGCTTGCGGATATCCTGCGAAAACGTCGCAGAGAACATCAGGTTCTGCCGGCGCTGCGGCAGCCGCTCGATGACCTTGCGAATATCGCGAATGAAGCCCATGTCCAGCATGCGATCGGCTTCGTCGAGCACAAAGAACTCGACCTTGGACAGATCCACGGTGCGCTGGCCCAGATGGTCCAGCAAGCGACCCGGCGTCGCCACGATCAGATCCGCACCCCGTCGCAACGCGTCGATCTGCGGATTGATGCTGACGCCACCGAAAATCAGCACAGTCCGCAGCGCCTTCAGCTGCGCACCATAAGTGCGCACGCTTTCTTCGACTTGCGCAGCGAGTTCGCGCGTCGGCACCAGCACCAGCGCCCGCACGGCACGGCGACCGTCAGCCGCAGGCGCAGCCTGCTGCAGGCGGTGCAGCATCGGCAGAGTGAACGCCGCAGTCTTGCCGGTGCCGGTCTGCGCTGCAGCCAGCAAATCGTGGCCCGCGAGAATCTCGGGGATGGCGCGCTGCTGAATCGGCGTCGGCGTTTCATAGCCCTGTCCGGCAACCGCGCGTAACAGTTCCGGGGCAAGGCCCAGATCAGAAAACAACATGAAAAACTCCTGAAAACACGCCCACTTGGACTCGAAGACCGAGGCCCAGGCCGGTTCAGGCTGGATAGATATTTACGACCTAGCGGCCGAGAGGTTTGCGGCGGGAGGCCCCATCGAAAACGGGGCCGGGCGAAGAGCGCAAACCGGTGATGCGCTGCACAAACGGCGGGCAGTATAGCGGCCCTGTGCGGATTCACCTAATCTGTCATGCTACGGCAAGCAAGGACTGTGCCGATTTTTTGACCACCTGATGGAGAAACCGATGTCGCGATCCCCGCTGAGCCTGTTTCGGTTCACTGCCAGCATGGCTTTTTTGATCGGAACAATCGCCCTCCCTGTTCATGCCGACACCTGGAAAGACCTCAAGGACGTCGCCAAGCAGCAGGCGTCGCAGAAGGCAGAGGAATCGCTGAACCTGCCGCAGGCTGCGCCCGCTGGCGCCAAGGCCTATCTGATCAGCCCCAAGGATGGCGAAACCATCACCGGACCAGTCCATGTCGTTTTCGGCCTCGTCGGCATGGGGGTGGCGCCGGCCGGCGTCAATCAGCCCAATACCGGCCACCACCATCTGCTGATCGACAGCCCCAGTGTCGATTTCACCCAGCCGCTGCCAGCAACCGATCAGATCAAGCACTTCGGCGGCGGCCAGACCGAGACCACGCTGAATCTGGCACCGGGCACCCATACGCTGCAGCTGCTGCTCGGTGACTGGAAACATCAACCGCAGAATCCGGCACTGATGTCCGACAAGGTCACGATCACGGTGAAAGCCGCAGAGTAGGCATACACGGAATGGCGCTCACGCGGCTGATGCATGCGATTGACCGCGTCGTTGGCGTGCCTGCGATGGCAGCGGCTACGCGGTCGGGCCAGCACCCAACACTGACATAAAGCTCTAGCACTTTCGGGCCGATACACTTGATATGAAGTCTTCTCTTGGACTGCGGCTGGGCCAGTCACTGACGATGACGCCGGCCCTGCAGCAGGCGATCCGGCTACTGCAGCTGTCCAGTCTCGATCTGCAACAGGAGATCGAGCAGGTTCTGGATTCCAACATCCTGCTGGAACGCGATGAGGATGAAAGCCCCTCGGAATCCGCTGATGCGGCGGTCGAGCCCAGCAGCCTGACAACTTCATCCAGCGCCGAAGAAACGGCATCCGGATCTGATGAGACCCAGACCCTCGAACTGCGCGAAGACGCGGAAATCCCGGCAGAAATGCCAGTCGACGCGGATTGGGAGGACGTCTATGACGATCTGCCGATCCAACCCCGTTCGTCCGACGATGACGAACTGCGGGACTTCCTCGAAGCCAACCTGCGCCGATCGATGGGGCTGCACGAACATTTGATCGAGCAGGCAAGGATGGCGCCGTTCTCTGACCGCCAGGCTCTGATCGCCGAGTACCTGATCGACGCGATCGATGCCGACGGCTACCTGCAGAACTGGTCCGACTTGCTCCAACAGATCCATTCCCGCAACGGCGCCGGCCCCGAGGAATGCGACGTCGTGCTGTCGATGGTCCAGGACTTCGACCCGACTGGCGTCGGCGCGCGTGATCTGTCCGAATGCCTGCGACTGCAGATCGAGGCCATGCCGGCGCGCACGCCAGGAGCCTACGCCGCGTTGAATATCGTCGAAGATCATCTGGCGCTGCTCGCCCGTGGCGATATCGAAGCCCTGGCGCGGGCAAGCAACGAGTCCGTGGCCGACATTCAGGCCGCTCTGATTTTGATTCGCACGCTGCAGCCCCACCCCGGACGCCCGTTCCAGGCTCACGAATCCGACTACATCACCCCCGACGTCTTTGTCGCCAAGCGCAATGGCCGGTGGGTGGTGAGCCTGAACCCGGAACACACCCCGCGGTTGCGAATCAACAGTCACTACCAAGGCCTGATCCGACGCGCCGACAGC
>JBFFJL010000207.1:0-6722 GCA_041555955.1 Nevskiaceae bacterium | reverse complement strand
GGCGTCAGCAGATAGTTCAGGCTCTGGATCAAGGCCTGGTTCAGGCGCAGCCACACCCCGAGAATGCCGCACAGCACCGTGGTCATGCCCAGAATCGGGAACACGCTGCAGACCGCACCCAGCGCCAGCGTCAGTGCGACCTTTTCCGGGGTGATGCCCTGGCGCAGCTGATTCAGGATCGGCGTCAGCAGGTAGCGTTGCACCAGGTTGCCACTGGGGGTTTCGACGACGGTGTTCATGCGCGGCGCAACAGCAATTGTTCGACGCTTGCGCCCTGTGGCAGACGCCACAGCTGCCACAGTACGTAGCCGGCCATCGCCATGTTGCCGGTCAGGCAGATCAGGACCAGCCAGACGCCGCGTGCGGTCCACGACGGTTCCTTGTACGCGACCCACAGCCAGAACGTCAGGAACGCCAGATAGGTGTCGGTCAGCGTGGCGATGAACCACGGGTGAGTCACGACCTCGCGCGGTGTGTCCCAGATCGCGACCTGCGCGCCGGACCAGCTGGTGACGGCGACGATCGTCAGCAGGAATAGCGAAAACACGATCTTGAGGTGCGTGGTCATCATCGGGGGGCCATTTTAGCCGCCGACGCGGGATGCTGCGTCCCGCGCCGACGGATGGATGTCGCAGGCTGGCGGATGCTCAGCGTGCCGGATCGCGGTGCAGCGTGATCTGCATCAGATCGATACTGCCGGTGCGGAAGCCGCACTCGCAGTACGCCAGGTAGTAACGCCACATGCGCAGAAAGCGCTCGTCGAACTGGCGGACAATCGCGTCGCGCTGGGCCATCACGTTACGGAGCCAGTGCGCGAGCGTGTCGGCGTAGTCCTCGGCGTAGAACAGCGCGCTCTGTGGCTGCAGACCGGCACGGAGGGCGATGTCCTGGAACAGGCCCGGTGGGCACAGCATGCCGCCGGGAAAGATGTACTTCTGGATGAAGTCGCGCTTGCTGCGGTACTGCTCGAAGAGGGTCGGACTGATCGTGATGCCCTGGATTGCGGCGCGTCCGCCCGGCTTCAGTGCACGGTGGATGGCTTCGAAATAGCCGCGCCAGTAGTCCTCGCCGACGGCTTCGTACATCTCGATCGAGACCACGCGGTCGTAGGTCTGGTCGACATCGCGATAGTCGCGCAGTTCGAACTCCACGCGATCGGCGACACCGGCGGCTTCGGCGCGTACGCGCGCCTCGGCCAGCTGTTCACTGCTGAGGGTGATGCTGGTGACACGGCAGCCGCTATGCTGCGCGGCATAGATCGCGAATCCGCCCCAGCCGGAACCGATCTCGAGCAGATGGTGTTCGGGTTTCAGTTCCAGACGTTCATACATGCGGCGGAACTTGGCCAGCTGCGAGTCCTCAAGCGTATCTTTCGGCTGCTCGAACACCGCGGACGACACACGGTTGGACTCATCGCGGCACGAGAAGAGGCCGGATGAGTACGCCATGGTGTCGTCCAGCCACAGCTTGTAAAAATCGTTGCCGAGGTCGTAATGGTGCTCGATATTCTCGCGCGCCTGTCGCTTGGTATTGGCGCGGCGCCGGTGCTGCAGCCAGCCCCAGAAGCGGCCGAGCAGATTCTTCTCGTATGGCCCCTGCAGATACGGTTCGTTGCGATACAGCACCATCAGCAGGCGGGTCAGGTCCGGGGTGTCCCAGCAGCCGTCCATGTAGGCCTCGCCGAAGCCGACTTCGCCGCCGCGCAGCACATGGCCGATCAGTGCGGCGTTGCGGATGATCAGCACGCCGTGCGGGCCCGGCTCGCTGCCGCGGAACTGGCGCGACTGGCCATTGGGCAGCATCACGTCGAGGCTGCCGACGCGCAGGCCCTTGAGCATGTACAGCATCAGCCGCAGCTTCCAGCCGAGGCCTGCCGCGGGTGCGAGCGCGCTCGGCAGGTCCGGCGAGAAGCCATCGCGGGTCAGGATGCGGTTGACGTCGGGTTTGCGCTGCAGATCGTTATCGCTCATTGCATGCTCGTCAGTCTGGGTCGGTGCGGCATCGCACCTGACCGGGTGGGTGTTCAGCGGACCGACGCGGTTCAGCTGACGTCGGGTGACAGCGGCACCGGCTTGCGGAACAGGCGTGCGCCGCGGGTCCAGATTTTCAGGGCCTGCCAGTGAATCGCCGCGACGACTTTCAGCGTCATCCACGGCATCCGCAGAACCTGTCCCAGAACGGCGCGGTTGTTCAGTGCCTGGCGGTGGCCGCTGAGTGTCGCGTCGAGGATCGGTCGGGCTTCGCCGCTTGCGCTGACGTCGACCTCGTGAATCGCCACGCGAAGACGGTCATCCGGTTGGCCCAGGATGAAGCGGTAACGGCTGCGGCGATCCAGAAAGGGCGATACATGAAAGCGCTTGTCCTTCTCGATCACTTGTCCATACGGCAGCGCCGCGCCATCGGATGCGAGCACATAGCAATGTTTTTCGCCGAAGGTGTTGTTGACCTCGGCGATGACCGCGCGCAGCGCGCCGTCGCGTCCGTCGCAGTACCAGAGATTGATCGGATTGAATGCGTGGCCGAGCACGCGCGGCATCGTCAGCAGGCGGATGCGGCCGCCGTCCAGCGCGATGCCCTGCGTCGCCAGCACCGACTCGGCCCAGCCGCGCAGGCCCTGGCTGCCGCCGTAGTCGCGTGTCCGCAGCGACAGCAGATTGAAACGGTCCAGCGACAACCAGCGCAGGCTGCGATCGAGTTCACCGAGCCGGTCGACGTCGACCAGCAGATAGAACACGCGATAGACGAAGCGATACAGCGGCGCGATGCGGCGCCGATGCATCACCGTGGCCGGATACAGAAAACCCGGCGCGTCGAGTCCCGAATCGGCGTGCATCGCTAGAACCTGGCCCAGGTCGGCAGTGCCTGCGGATCGATGCCGGCGACGCAGCGCAGGCCGGACTTGAGCCCGTCTTCGTGAAAGCCGTAACCGGTCCAGGCGCCGGCCCACCAGATGCGGTTGCGGCCCTGCACAGCGGCCAACGCGGTCTGAGCGCGGATCGTCTCCGGCGTGTATTGCGGATGCTGATAGGTGGTGGTGTAGAGAATCGACTCTGCCCGCGGCGGGCGTGCCGGATTCAGGGTGACGATGTACTGCGTCTCCAGATCGAGTTTCTGCAGCTTGTTCATCCAGTAGCTGACACCGATCGGATCGTCGCTGAGTGCGTCCTGCGGCAGCAGCGCATTCCAGCTCGACCACGCCGCGCGCCGTTTCGGCATCAGACTGGGATCGGTGTGCAGGAACGCGATGTTGTCGGCGTAGGGCACGTTGCCGAGAACAGTGGCTTCGGCCTCGGTGGCGTCGCCCAGCATGCGCAGCGCCTGGTCCGAGTGCGCGGCGCAGACCGCAGTGTCGAAGCGCTCGGTGCCCGTCGTCGTGGTGATATGGACGCCGTCAGCGTCGCGGCGCAATGCGTCGACCCCGGTCCCCAATCGCAGCTGACCGGCAAAGCGCGACAGCAGTGCCTCGACGTAGGTTTGCGAGCCGCCGGTCACGGTCTGCCACTGCGGTCGCTCGTAGACATTGAGCAGGCCGTGCGATTCGAAGAAGCGCGCAAACGCCGGGAACGGGAACTCCATCACGCCGCGTGTCGAGCTGCTCCAGATTGGACCGGCCATCGCCGCGACGTAACGCAGGCGCAGACTCATCGGGTAGTGATGCTGCTCCAGGAACTGGCCGAGTGTGATCTCCGGCAGGCGGTCTTCGGCCAGCAGCTGCTTGACCTGCTTGTTGAAGCGCATCACCGCCAGCAGCATGCCGAGATGGGTCGGCGAGAACATCAGCGACGGTTGTGCGAAAACCTTGAACAATTGTTCGTCGCCGGCCCACTCGATGCGGCCATTTTCGACCGACACGCCCAGCGACATGTCGGTGTCCTGTCGCGCGACGCCGAGCTCATCGAGGAAGGGATAGAAGTTGGGGTAGTTGACCGGATTGCAGACGATGAAGCCGGTGTCGATCGCCAGCGGGCCGTTTGCCGACTCGATCGTGACGGTATTGGTATGCCCGCCGGCGCGGCTGTCGCGCTCGAACAGCACCACTTCGTGACGCTGCGCCAGGTAAAACGCGGCAGACAGCCCGGAGATACCCGAGCCGATGACGGCAATCTTCATGTGATCCCTCGTTCAAGAGTGACCGGACGTCGCCGGTCTTGAGGCTCTATACGAGGGGGATGTCGATCAGGATGCAGCGGACTGCGTGTCGCGTTGCTGCACTCGCGGACCTCAGGGTTTCAGCAGCAGTTCGAGCGTGGGCCAGACCGCTTCCAGCAGCTTCGGCTGGGACTGCAGGTTCGGGTGGATGCCGTCGTCCAGAAATGCCGACGGGTCGGTGGCGATCGCGCCGAGAAAGAACGGGACCACGGGCAGTTTCAGTGCGTCCGCGACCCGATGGAAGCTGGCGCTGAATCCATCCGCATAGTCGACACCGTAATTGGTCGGTATGTACATCTCGAACAGCGCCACTTTGGCGCCGGCGTCGCCGGCTGCCGTCGCCATTGCGCGCAGATTGCCCTGCAACTGTGTCAGCGGCAGACCGCGCAGGCCGTCGTTTGCGCCGAGCTCGATCAGAACGATTTGCGGATGGTGACGGTCCAACAGCGCAGGCAGCCGGCGCAGGCCGCCGGCACTGGTTTCGCCGCTGACGCTGGCGTTGACGACCTGGTCCGGATAGCCTCGTTCGCGCAGACGCTGCTGCAGCAGGGCGACCCAGCCCTGCGACAGTGGCACCCCGAAAGCCGCGCTGAGGCTGTCGCCAAGCACCAGAATGACCGGCGCATCGGTGGCAGCAGGAGTTTTCTGAGCGGCAAAGTCACGCAGATCACCGTCTGCCAGGGCTGGCAGGGCGATGGCGCAGACCGCCAGCATCAATACACGTAAGCAGGATCGGATCATGAGTCAGGTGAGTGCAGTCAGTGCGCGCGCAGTGCGCAAGGACGTCAGCAGTGGTGGCGCCATGTTAGGCATTTTGACCGGCGTTGATCTGGAAGTTCCAGCCGGGCAGACCCTGGCCATCGTCGGCGCCAGCGGTTCGGGCAAGACGACGCTGCTGTCACTGCTGGCCGGGCTTGACCTGCCGAGCGCCGGTGAAGTGTGGCTGGACGGCAAGAGCCTCAACGGTCTGGACGAGGACGCGCGCGCCGGTCTGCGCGCCGGTCGGGTCGGATTCGTATTCCAGTCCTTCCAGCTGCTGGCCGGGTTCACCGCGCTGGAGATCGTGATGCTGCCAGCCGAGCTGGCCGGGCTGTCCGATCCGCAGACGCGTGCGCGCCAGGCGCTGGAACAGGTGGGACTGGCCGAGCGTATGACGCACTACCCGCATCAGCTGTCCGGCGGCGAACAACAGCGCGTGGCGATCGCGCGCGCGTTCTGCGGCCAGCCCAGCATCCTGTTTGCCGACGAGCCCACCGGCAACCTCGACACCGCGACCGGCTCGCGCATCATCGATCTGTTGTTCAACATGAACCTCGCGCAATCCACCACCTTGATTCTGGTGACCCACGACGCCGGTCTGGCGCAGCGCTGCGACCGCATCGTCACGCTGCGCGAGGGCACACTGCATGACTAGCGCCGCGCGTGAGTTTCGGGCCCCTCCGTTCACGCAGGCGTCTCGAAACGCCAAGCCAGAACGTGCGGCTGCACGGACGGTGATGTGCGCCGGGAGCCGCCCATGAGTAGCGCGCTGGTCTACGCCAGCCGCCGCCTGCGTCGTGGCTGGCGTTCGGGCGAACTGTTCATTCTGAGTCTGGCGCTGGCGATCGCGGTGGCCGCGGTGGGTTCGGTGGATCTGTTTACCGAGCGTGTGCGCAATGCGCTGTCGCAGCAGACCGGAGACATGCTGGGTGCCGATCTGCTCTACGTCAGTCGGGCGCCGTTGCCAGCGGAACTGAGCGCACAGCTCGATGCCGCCGGCGTGACCCAGTTACCGCTGGTGCAGTTCGCCAGCGTCGCTTTCGTCGGCGAAGCCAGCGCGCTGGCTTCGGTCAAGGCGGTGGCGCCGGGTTATCCGCTGCGCGGGCAGCTGCGCATTGCGCCGCAGCTGTTCGATACGGCGACGCCCACTGATACCGTGCCGGCGCCGGGCCACGCCTGGGCCGACGCACGCCTGTGGCAGGAGCTGCGGCTCAAGCCCGGCACCGCGGTCAAGATTGGCCGCATCGAAGTCAGTGTGGATGCCGTGATTGCCGACGAGCCCGATCGTGGCAATGGCTTCTCTGATCTGGCGCCACGCTTGATGATCAACTCGGCGGATCTCGCGGCGTCCGGCCTGATCGGACCCGGCAGCCGTGTGCAGTACACCACCATGGTTGCCGGTCCGGTCGACGCGATTGCCGCGCTGAGCCAGCTGGAACCGATTGAAAACGTTCGTCGCATCGCGCCCACCGACGCGCGCCGCGAAGTGCGCAACGCGCTGCAGCGCTCCGGCCAGTTTCTCGACGTCGCGGTGCTCGCGGTGACCCTGCTGGCCGCCGCCGCGATCGCGCTGTCCGCACGCCAGTACGGCGAAAAGCTCAAGGACGAAATCGCGCTGCTCAAATGCATGGGCGCGCGCCAGGGCTTTCTGGCGCGGGCGCTGTTGCTGCAGCTGGGCTTGCTTGGCGTGGCAGGCTCCGCCGTCGGCGCTGTGGTGGGCTATGGCGCGCAGGCGCTGATCGCCAGGCTGCTGGGCGATTTGCTGCAGCTGGCCTTGCCGCCGCCGCCGTTGTGGCCGCTGGCGGCTGCCGCAG
>JBFFJL010000206.1:0-6727 GCA_041555955.1 Nevskiaceae bacterium | reverse complement strand
GCTGGATACCAAACTGGCGCGCGAGTGCATGGCGGCAGCCTGGGACGCGGGCGTCAACTTTTTCGACAACGCCGAGGTCTATGCCGGCGGCAAGTCGGAGCAGATCATGGGCGCGGCGCTGGCCGACCTGCGCTGGCCGCGCGAGAAGTACGTGGTCTCGACCAAGTTCTTCTGGGGGCTGTCCGATGGTCCCAATCAGCGCAACACGCTGAACCGCAAATACCTGCTGCATGCAATCGAAGCCTCGCTGCTGCGCTTCGGCCTGGAATATGTCGATCTGGTGTATTGCCACCGGCCGGACCCGGACACGCCGATCGAGGAGACGGTGTGGGCGATGCACGACATGATCGCGCGCGGCCGCGCACTGTACTGGGGCACCAGCGAGTGGAGTGCCGACGAGATTCGCGCGGCCTGGGACATTGCCGAGCGGCATCACCTGCACAAGCCGGTGGTGGAGCAGCCGGAGTACAACCTGTTCCGGCGCCGCCGGGTCGAGCGCGAGTACCTGCGGCTGTACGAGGACATTGGTCTGGGGCTGACCACCTGGAGTCCGCTGGCATCGGGTCTGCTCACCGGCAAGTACCGTGATGGCATTCCGGACGATTCACGCGCGGCGCTGAAGGGCTACGACTGGCTGCGCGAGGCACTGACCGATCCGGCGCGCAATAGCGCTGTAGGCGATCTGCAGGCGGTGGCGTCCGATCTAGGCTGCACGCTGCCGCAGCTGGCGATCGCCTGGTGTGCGAGCAATCCGCATGTCAGTACGGTGATTACCGGTGCGTCCAAGCCGGAGCAGGTGGTGGAAAACATGCAGGCGCAGGCGGTGATCGCCCGGATCGACGGGGACGTGCGTGAACGCATCGATGCGTTGACCGCGAAGCTGGCGCGCTGACGGGCGGTGCGGCGAGCCCGGGCGTCGGGATACCCCCAGGGGTGGCGTGATGTTTGCTGTTCATTAGGCCCCCCCTTTATGTCACCGGAGCCCAACCCATGAATCGAAACCTGTCTCTGCCAATGCTGCTGGCCGGCGCGCTGCTCCTGAGCGGCGTCGCGTCGGTTGCCCAGGCGGAGCCCCCTGCTCCGGTCGCAGCGACTGCCGCCGAGGCCAAGGTGATCATCACCGCGGACAAGTCGTTCCGGATGTATTTCGAGCCCGCGGAGCTGACGGTGCCGCTCGGCACCACGGTGACCTTCGCCAATGAAGACGGCTCCAATCACAAGGTCAACTTTGCCGACGGCACGAAGAGCGAGCGTCTGCGGCATGGTGCGGTGTACACGCGCACCTTCACCACACCGGGCGAATACCCCTATGCCTGCGCGATCCACCCGAAGATGACCGGCAAGATCATCGTCCAGTAGAGCGTATGTCCCGGTTCAGACCGGTGCCAGCAGTTCGGCCAGTTCGTCCGCGCTGAAACTGAGGCCGCGGGTGGTGCCGCCTTCGAGCACCGCCTGGGCCAGCGCCGATTTCTGCGACTGCATTGCCTGGATCTTTTCCTCGACCGTGCCGCTGCAGATCAGCTTGTAGATGAAGACCGGCTTTTCCTGGCCGATGCGGTGCGCACGGTCGCTGGCCTGCGCTTCGACCGCCGGGTTCCACCAGGGGTCGTAGTGGATCACGGTGTCGGCGGCGGTCAGGTTCAGACCGACGCCGCCGGCCTTGAGGCTGATCAGGAACACCGGCACCTCCCCGCGCTGGAAGCGGTCGACCAGCGCGCCGCGATCCTGGGTGCTGCCGGTCAGCATCATGTGATCGATCTGCAGGCGCTTCAGCGCAGCGGAAATCAGATCCAGCATCTCGGTGAACTGCGAGAACACCAGCACGCGGCGATCCTCGGAGATCAGCTCTTCGAGCAGTTCGAGCAAGTGTTCGAGCTTGGCCGATTCGAGGATGCCCTTCGCGGCATCGAGCTTGACCAGGCGTGGGTCGCAGCAGACCTGGCGCAGCTTCAGCAGCGCATCGAGCACGATGATGCCGGACTGGCCGAGGCCGTGTTCGGACACCGCGGCTTGTACGCGCGCCTCCTGCGCCAGCCGCAGGGTTTCGTACAGGTCGCGCTGACGACCGTCGAGGTCGACACTGCGCAGGATCTCGGTGCGTGCCGGCAGGTCGGGCGCGACGTCTTCCTTGCGCCGGCGCAGGATCAGCGGCGCGATGCGGCGGTTCAGCCGCTGCTGCCGCGCCTGATTGCCGTGCTTTTCGATCGGCGTGCGATACAGCGTGGTGAAGGTGCGTTCGTTGCCGAGGATGCCGGGCTCGACCGCATCGAGCTGTGCCCACAGCTCGCCCAGATGATTCTCCAGTGGCGTGCCGGTGACAGCGAGGCGGCGCTGCGCCTTGATCCCGCGGACCACCTGCGCCGCCTGCGTGCGCGCGTTCTTGATCGTCTGCGCCTCGTCCAGCATCAGCAGGCCGAAGCGGTGCGGCTTGATGAATTTCTGGTCACGCCCGAGCAGCGGATAGGTCGTGATCAGCAGGTCGTGCATGGACAGCTGCGCGTACAGCTCGCGGCGGTCGGGGCCGTGCAGCACCAAGGTGAGCAGCTTGGGTGCGAACTTGCGCGCCTCGTTGCGCCAGTTGGCGACCAGACTGGTCGGCACGACCACCAGCACCGGTTTCTGCAGGCGACCAGCCGCGCGTTCGGTCCAGATGTGCGCGAGCACCTGTACGGTCTTGCCTAGGCCCATGTCGTCGGCGAGGATGCCGCCGAGTCCGGCGTCGGCCAGAAAGCCCAGCCACGCCAAACCTTGCTGCTGATACGGCCGCAGCTCGGCCAGAAAACCTTCGGCGGGCTGTGCCGGCGGACGTTCGGCGGTCAACGCGCCCAGGCGTTCGCGCAGGCTGGCGCCGCCATCCAGCTTGAGCGGCAGCTCATCAAGAATCGCAACCTGCGGCAGACGCAGCTGCAGTTCCGGTGGCGGTTCGCGGCCAGCGCCGGCTTCGGTCGGGCGGTCGAGCCATTCCAGCAGCGGTTCGATCAGTGCGCGCAGGCGCTTCAGCGGTAGCGGCACCTTGCGACGCTCGTCGACTGCGGCGAGCCAGATGGCGTCGGCGCGTTCATTCGGCAGCGGCTCGCGTGGAAAACCGGGGTCGGCCAGCAGCGCGCGCAACACGGGTAGCAGGTCGATGCGTTCGCCGCCGACGTCGATGCCGAGATTGACGTCGAACCAGGCGTCGCCGCGATCACGCACGGCGACATGCCAGTCGCTCGGTGCCGCCATCAGCTCGACCGGGAAGTCCGACTCGAATTCCAGCGTGAAGCCGGCTGCGGCGAGCCGAGACAGCACCTTGGCCAGATGTGCAGGCGACGCCGGACGGCCTTCGCCGCGTTCGAGCACGTAGTCGCTGGGTGCGTAGCGCGCGATGTCGTCGTCGTCCAGATACAGGCCGACCACGGCGTCCGCCGGGACCAGCGGAAAGTCGGCGAGCTGGTCGATCCATTCACCTTCCAGCGCGCGCGCGCGCTCGAGCCCACTGTCGTCGCTGCGCTGCGGAGTGCTGCGATTGTCCGGCGGGACGCGCTGACCGTCGTAGTCGAAGCTGAGGCGGGCGACGCCGATGCGCGACTGCGCGGTCCGGTGCACACGTACGCCGAAGCGCTCGGTGCGCAAGGTCAGCACCGCGCGCGGCTCGACAGCAACCGCCGTCGCGGCGCGGACCGGCACCAGGGTGGGTGGCTGCAGCACCAGTGGCACCGGATCGGTGTTGCGTTCGGCGGCAGCCAGCAGCAGTGCGGCGTTGTGCGCGCAGCGGCCACCGTCCGGACAGGTGCAGCGCAGATCCAGTTCGAACGGCGCGTCGCTGCTGCGATGCAGCTTGATCTGGGAATTCCACGGCGCGTCGAACGGTGCCGTCACACGAGCGCTGAGGCGCAGGGTGTCGGCGTCGGAATCATCGATGCGCAGCTCACTGATGCTGCTGCCACGCGCGATGTCGCCGCCGGCCCGCAGGGCCTTGCGATCGAACAGATGCGGCCAGTTTGAACCGGCCAGCAGCGCGAGCAGCGGGGTGTCCGCCATGGGCAACATCGAGTGATTTCGGAATGACAGCCGTGCAGGCTATCAAAATGTCGCCCGCTTGCGCGGCGGTTTTCGGCCATTTCCGGCGTTTGCAGTGGGCCAGAACGCGATTCGGGCGTCGATACCGGCGTCGGCGGCCGTCGGCGACGGTGCGCGGACTCGTCACGGCCAGCCATGAGCCGCGGTCCCCCCCTATACTCGGCGCCATCAGACGTGGACGCCGGGGGAGACGTGCGAACCGAGAAGACTTATTGCCGAATCTGTGAGGCTCATTGTGGCCTGGAAGTCACCATTGAGGGTGATGAGGTGGTCGCGGTCAAGCCCGACAGGACGCACCCGGTTTCCAAGGGCTATGCCTGCATCAAGGGCTCGGCGCTGGGCGAGCTGCATCACGATCCCGACCGCGTGAACACTCCGCTGAAGAAAGTGAACGGGGCATGGCAGCGCATCGGCTGGCCACAGGCCATTGCCGAGATTGGCTCCAGGATCAGCACGCTGCAGAAGCGCCATGGCAAGCGCAGCGTTGCCCATTACTACGGCAACCCGACGGCGTTCTCGATGCAGAATTTTCTGTACTCGGCCAGCTTCATGCAGGCGCTGGGGTCCCCCAATGTGTTCACGTCCAGCTCCATTGATCTGAACAACAAGTTCCACGTGGCGGATGCGATGTACGGCATGCTCGATGTGCATCCGGTGCCCGATTTCGCGCATTGCGAATTCTTCATGTGCCTGGGCAGCAATCCGATGGTGAGCCAGATGAGCGTGGTTTCGGTGACCCACGTGATGGACAAGCTGGCCGCGATCGAAGAGCGCGGCGGGCGCGTGGTCGTGATCGATCCACGACGCACGGAGACGGCGCAGCGCGTGGGCGAGCATCACTTCATCAAGCCGGGCGCCGATGCCTGGCTGCTGCTGGGGATGGCGCACGTCGTCGCGCATGAGCTGGAGCTGGATGCGGCGTCCATTACGGCGCACGCCAACGGCCTTGCCATGTTTCTGGCTGCGGTCACGGACTGGACGCCGGAGCGGGTGGCGCCGCTGACGGGCATCTCCGCTGCCAGCATCCGCGAGCTGGCCACCGCCTATGCCCAGGCTCGCGGCGGTGTTCTGTACATGTCGACCGGCGTCAACATGGGACCGTTCGGTTCCATCGCCTACTGGCTGGTGCAGGGCCTGAGTCTGCTCACCGGCAATCTCGATGCGCGCGGCGGACTGGTGTTTTCGCAGGGCGCTTTTGACGTGACCAAGCTGATCAAAGTGCTCGAGGGCAAAAAAGCTGACAGTCCGCGCACACTCAAGGATGGCTGGCGTCAGGAGGCCGGCGCGTTTCCCGCCGCCGCGCTGGCCGATGAGATTCTGATTGACCACCCCGAGCGCATTCGCGGGCTGATCGTCAGTGCCGGCAACCCCGTGCATTCCATCCCCGGAAACCGGCTCACCACCGCGTTCGAACAGCTGGAGCTGCTGGTCTGCGTCGATCTCTATCTGAGCGAGACCGCGCAACAGGCAGACTATGTGCTGCCGGCGACAGACATGCTGGAACGTTCAGACTTTCCACTGTCGCACCTGAATTTTCAGGCCGAGCCGCACGCGCAGTACACCGCCGCCGTGCTGGCACCCAAATTTGAACGGCGACCCGAGTGGTGGATCTTTACGCAGCTCGCGCAGGCCGCCGGTGCTCCGCTGCTGGGGCCGACCTTGATGAATTGGCCTGCGCGCCTGAGCCGGGTGCTCGACAAGCTGCCGATGACGCGCGGCTTTCAACCGGACGATTTCCTCGCCCTGCTGCTGAAGCTTGGGGGGAAAACCACACTGGCCGAGCTCAAGCGCAATCCCCAGGGCATCTCGCTGCCCGAGGTCGCTCCCGGAAATTTCCTGGGCAAGCGGGTGCCCAGCGCAGATGGCAAGGTCAATCTGGCGCCGGCGACGGTACTCAACGATTTGCCTCGGCTGGAGGCCGCAGTCGCGGACTATGCCTCGGATCCGGATGGACTGCGCATCATCGGGCGGCGCGAGCGGCGCTCGCACAATTCCTGGATGCACAACAACCGGCGGATCAAGCACGACAGTGGCATTGCTGCGCTGATGCATCCGGCAGACGCCCGCAAGCGCGGCATTGCCGATGGTGACCTGATCGAAGTCGGCAGCGGCCGGCCCATGACGGTTCCGGTCAAGGTGACCGAAGACATCATGCCGGGGGTTCTGTGCGTGCCGCACGGCTGGGGCCATGCGCAATCGGGCCTGGGCAAGGCCAGTGCGCTGCCGGGAAGCAACATCAATGAAGCGCTGCCCGATGTGGCCCGGCACATGGAGCCCGTCAGCGGCCAGGCGATCATGCTAGGTCACGCGATGCAGGTTCGGCGTGCCGGTGCCAGTCAGCGAGTCGCCTGACGCACAGGCGATGTTGGTAGGGAGCACTCGTCGGCAGACGCTCTGATTCAGCGTGCGAGCTGGGTGCGGATCAGTTCGCGGGCGGCAGTGGCGGCCAACCGCGCCAGGCTCAGGCGGCGCAGCCAGCGAATCTTCGCCGGCTCGGCTTCGGGGACCGTGATCCACAGGCGCAGCAGATGGCGGCGTTGCTCGGGTTCGGGCCAATCCTCGAATCCGGTGCGTGCATGCAGAATCGTGTGGTTTGAAATCAGCTGAAGGTCGCCGGGTTCGAGATCCATGTCCAGATAGAACGCGGGGTCGCCAGCGATCATGTCAT
>JBFFJL010000205.1:0-6729 GCA_041555955.1 Nevskiaceae bacterium | reverse complement strand
TGCCCACCAGTCCGCGCGACAGCACGTTCGCGCCCGAATGCGGGTCGTGATTGTCGATCGCAAAAACCTCGGTCGAGCCGTCCGCCCGATCGATGCGGAAGATTGCAATCTGACGGTTGTCGATGCGGGCGCAGACGCCGGTATTGGGCCAGATCTCGTCCACACCGCAGACGTCGTGCCAAAGCGTGCTCATACGAATTCCATCCATAGCAGGCATAACGCGGGCTCAGGCCGTCTCGGCGACGACGACTACGCCCTTGAACTCGGGGCGCTCACGTTCAGTCGCGGTTGCCGGGCGGATCTGTCCGCGTTCTTCGACGAACACGACGTTGTCGTCACCGCCGTCGACATTGATGAAGGTGCGGAAGCGCTTGACCGCCTCCGGGTCTTCAACCGTGCGCTTCCACTCACAGACATAGCTCTCGACGACCTGAGCCATTTCGGCCTCAAGCTCTGCGCCGATGCCGAGCGAGTCATGCACGATCACATCCTTGAGATAGTCGAGACCGCCTTCGAGATTGTCGCGCCAGACACTGGTGCGTTGCAGACGATCCGCCGTACGGATGTAGAACATCAGGAAGCGGTCGATGTACTGCAGCAGGGTGGTGTCGTCCAGGTCGCCGGCCAGTAGTTCGGCGTGACGCGGTTTCATCCCACCGTTGCCGCAGACGTAGAGGTTCCAGCCTTTTTCGGTGGCGATGACGCCGACATCCTTGCTCTGCGCCTCGGCGCATTCACGAGTGCAGCCGGACACCGCAAACTTGAGCTTATGCGGTGCACGCAGGCCCTTGTAGCGATGCTCGATCGTCAACGACATCGAGACTGAGTCCTGCACTCCGAAGCGGCACCAGGTGCTGCCCACGCAGGACTTCACCGTGCGCACCGACTTGCCATAGGCGTGCCCGGTCTCGAATCCGGCGTCGACCAGCTCACTCCAGATCTGCGGCAGCTGGTGCGCCTGCGCGCCAAACAGATCGATGCGCTGACCGCCGGTGATCTTGGTATACAGGCCGTACTTCTTGGCGACCTGCCCCAGCACGATCAGTTTGTCCGGCGTGATCTCGCCTCCGGCGATGCGGGGCACGATCGAATAGGTGCCGTTCTTCTGGATATTGGCCAGGAAATAATCGTTCGAATCCTGCAGTGCTGCCTTGTCGCGGGTCAGCACATAGTCGTTCCAGCATGAAGCAAAGATGCTCGCGGCCACTGGCTTGCAGATATCGCAGCCCAGCCCGCTGCCATGCTTGCTCAGCAATTCATCAAAGTGCTCGATGCGCCCGACGCGGATCAGGTGATACAGCTCCTGACGCGAATAGGCGAAGTGCTCGCACACATGATTGCTGACGGTGTGGCCCAGCCGCTTCATCTCAGCCTTGAGAATCTGCGTCACCAGCGGTGCGCAACCACCGCAGGACGTTGCCGCCTGCGTGGTTTTCTTCAGCGCGCCGAGGGTGGTGCAGCCAGCGCCGACGGCTTCGCACAACTGCAGCTTGGTCACGTTGTTGCACGAACAGATCTGCGCGGATGACGGCAGCGCGTCGACGCCCAGGCCGACCTGGGTCTGACCGTCGGCTGCCGGCAGAATCAGAAACTCCGGCGACGACGGCAGCGCAATGTGGTTCAGCATCATCTGCAACAGCTGGCCGTACTCGGCGGCATCGCCGACCAGCACCGCGCCGAGCAACAGGCTGCCGTCTTCGGAGGTCACCAGCTTCTTGTAGAGCTGCTTGCGCTCGTCGGTGAACACGTAGCTGCGCGCGCCGGGCGTCGCCGCATGCGCGTCGCCGATGCTGGCGACGTCGACGCCCATCAGTTTCAGCTTGGTGCTCATGTCGGCACCGGTGAACTGCGGTGCGTCGTGAGCCGGTGACGATGCAAGCGTGCGGGCAGCAACCCGTGCCATCTCATAGCCCGGCGCCACCAGGCCAAAGATGCGACCGTTCCATAGTGCGCACTCGCCGATGGCGTAGATATCGTCGTCGAGCGTGCGGCAGTGATTGTCGACAATGATGCCGCCGCGTTCGCCGACGCCCAGGCCGCAGGCGCGTGCCAGCTCGTCGCGCGGACGGATGCCGGCAGAGAACACGATCATGTCGGTCTCCAGCTCGGCGCCATCGGCAAACTTCATCTTGTGCCGGCAGCTATCGCCAGCGACGATTTCAACCGTGTTCTTCTGCGTGTGAACGGTCACGCCGAGCTGCTCGATCTTGCTGCGCAGCACGCGGCCACCACCATCGTCGATCTGTACCGCCATCAGCCGCGGTGCGAATTCGATCACATGCGTGTTCAGCTGCATGTCGCGCAGCGCCTTGGCGCATTCCAGTCCGAGCAGTCCGCCGCCGATGACGACACCGACCTTGGACTGAGCGCCGCAGGCGGTCATCGCTTCCAGATCTTCGATCGTGCGGTAGACGAAGCAGCCGTCTCGGTCCTTGCCGGGAATCGGCGGAACGAAAGGATACGAACCGGTGGCGATGACCAGCTTGTCGTAGTCCAGTGTTTCGCCGGCTGTGGTAGTGACAGTCTTCAGCGTGCGGTCGATCGACTGCGCGCCGACGCCGAGCTTCAGCTCGACGCCGTGCTGTTCAAAGAATCCCGGCGTGACCAGTGACAGATCGTTGGCGGTCTTGCCGGAGAAGAAGGCCGATAGCTGTACGCGGTCATATGCCGGACGCGGCTCCTCGCACAGTACGGTGATGTCCAGCTTCGCAAGGTTCTGCGCCACCAGTTCTTCGACGAACTTGTGGCCGACCATGCCGTTGCCGATGACGATGATTTTCATGGCGAACCCTCAGGCGTGATCGCAATCGGACAGGAAGCTCAGCAACTCTTCGCGCAACCGGTAGTAGTCCGGGTGCTCAAGCAGCGCCTTGCGTGTGCGGGGTCGCGGCAGGTCGATTTCAAGAATCTTGCCGACCCTGGCATTCGGACCGTTGGTCATCATCACCACGCGGTCGGCGAGCAGGATCGCTTCGTCGACGTCGTGCGTGACCATGATCGCGGTCAGCTGCGTGCGCGCCCACACATCCATCAGGACTTCCTGCAGGTCCCAGCGCGTCAACGAGTCGAGCATGCCGAACGGCTCATCCAGCAGCATCAACTTGGGCGACAGCGCAAACGCGCGTGCGATACCGACACGCTGCTTCATGCCGTTCGAAAGCTCCGCGGCACTCTTGTGCTTCTGCTCGCTGAGGCCGACGCGGGCCAGATAGTGCTCGACGATCTCGGCGCGCTCGGCCTCGCTGGCCTGAGGAAACACCTGGTTGACGCCGAGGGCGACATTTTCGAAAGCCGACAACCACGGCACCAGGCTTGGGGCCTGGAAGACAACGCCGCGATCCGGACCGGCACCGTCGATTTCCTTGCCGTCCAGAATGATCACGCCTTCGCTGATGGAGTTGAGGCCCGCCATCATCGACAGCACGGTCGACTTGCCGCAGCCGGAGTGTCCGATCAGAGAAATGAATTCGCCCTGACGGATTTTCAGGTCGAAGCCGTCGACGACTTTGATCGGACCCTTGCGGGTCGGGTAGATCTTGGAGATCTGCGAGAACTCGACATAGCGTTCCGGCTGCACCGGGGCTTTTTTCTTGCCGGCCTTGATCGTTGCCGGGTAGTCGTCGCTGGTCTTGGGCACCAGTCCCTTGAGCGGGACGACTTTGTCGTCACGCTGCGCATTCTGCGAGGCCGCGGCGTCGATCAGATATTGCGTGACGTCCTTGCGTAGACGGACGAAGGCCGGGTCGTGATTCATTGCGCGCCGGTCGCGCGGACGCGGCAGATCGACGATGAACTCGGGGCCGAAGGTGGCGCCAGGCCCCGGATTCAGCGGGATGATGCGGTCGGCCATGATCAGGCCTTCATCAACATCATTGGTGATCAGCACACAGGTTTTCTTTTCCTGGTCCCAGATCTGGATGATTTCGTCCTGCAGTTTGGCGCGCGTGAGTGCATCCAGTGCCGACAACGGCTCGTCCAGCAGCAGAATGTCGGGGCTCATGGCCAACGCGCGTGCAACCGCAACACGCTGACGCATGCCGCCGGAAAGTTCGGCCGGGCGTTTGGTCATGGCCGGCGTCAGTCCAACCATGCCGACATATTTCTCGACGCGTGCCGCGCGCTGTGCCCGCGGTTCGGCACCAAACACTTGATCCACCGCCAGCGCGACGTTTTCGCGCACTGTCATCCATGGCATCAGCGAGTAGTTCTGGAACACCACGCCGCGGTCTGGTCCCGGGCCGGTGACCGCCTTGCCGCCGGCGAGGACTTCGCCCTGGTCGGGCGCGATCAGTCCGGCGATCAGCGAGATCAGGGTCGACTTGCCGGCCCCGGAGAATCCGACGATGGCGACAAATTCGCCTTCGCGGATTTGCAGATTGATGTCCTTGAGCACTTCGCTGCGGCGTGCGCCAAGGCCGTAGGCTTTGGCAACATTGCGCAGTTCCAGCCGGATCGGCGCCGCAGGGGCGGTGGGCGTGGGCATGGGACCGGACGCCGATGCGGGCTCCGCGAGCGGACGCATTTTCAATTGGGCTTGCATGGCTGGACTCCGCTCACCGCAGGTCGTCGCCGAAGCTGGCGAGCTGCTGCAGGGTGGCCATCACACGATCGAGCAGAAAGCCGATGAAGCCGATCGTGAATACCGCGACCATGATGCGCGCGAGCGACTGCGAGCTGCCGTTCTGGAATTCATCCCAGACGAACTTTCCGAGTCCCGGATTCTGCGCCAGCATTTCGGCGGCGATCAGCACCATCCAGCCCACACCCAGGCTCAGCCGCAGGCCGGTAAAGATCAGTTTCAGCGACGACGGCAGCACGATCTTGCGCACCTTGGCGAACCACGACAGCTGCAGCACCTTGGACACATTGATCAGGTCCTTGTCGACCGATGCAACGCCGACCGCAGTGTTGATCAAGGTGGGCCACAGCGAGCACAGCGTGACGGTGATTGCCGAGATCAGAAACGACTTCTCGAACATCGGATCACTGGAGACATAGACCGCGCTGACCACCAGCGTCACGATCGGCAGCCATGCCAGCGGTGAGACCGGCTTGAAGATCTGGATGATCGGATTGATCGCGGTCTGCACGATGTTGGAAAGGCCGCAGACAATGCCCAGGGGCACCGCGACCAGGGTGCCAATGACGAAGCCGCAGAACACGGTCAGCAGGCTGGTGCCGATCTGATCGATATAGGTTGGCTTACCGGTCCACGCGCGCATCTTGACCTCGGCATTCGGATCGGCGGCAAGGATCTGCGCATTGCGCTCGTCCTGACGCTGATAGAACGCATCCGCCTTTTCACGTTCGGCGCGGTGTTCGTCAAGCAGGCCGCCTGCAGCTTCAAGCACCGCCGACGGACCCGGCAGGGCGCCGAGACTGGTCTGCACCGAGCCAGCCAGCCCGCCCCACAGGCCAAGGAAGATGGCAAAGGCCAGCAGCGGAATGCCGATGACCTGCAGGATCTCTCGCAGCTGCTGCTGCGGGTCTTCACCCGCAGCCAGCCGCACCATCGGAATGAACCAGGTCAACCCGGCTTTGCCGAGAAAATTGACGGTGTGATTCAGCATCATGAGCAATCCCCAATACGTCTTGTCTGATTGATGCGGCGTCTATGTGCGTCGCGGCTTACTTGACGGTTTCGTCGCCCTTCAAACCGATCTTCAAGGCGTCGATGTAGGCGTTCGGCTGGGTGCCGTCATAGGTCACGCCGTCGATGAACGCGTTGGTTGCCGGACGGAATCCGGTTTCGGTGTCGAAGTCCGGAAAGTCGGTGGACTTCAGCTTGCCCTCGGCAATCAGCTCCTTCGCTGCGGCGGCAAACAGGTCCGGGCGATAGACTTTCTTCGCCGTGTCCATGTACCAGCTGTCCGGATGCTGCTCGGGAATCTGGCCCCAGCGACGCATCTGCGTCAGGTACCAGATCGCGTCCGAGTAGTACGGATAGGTGGCGTTGTAGCGGAAGAAGACGTTGAAGTCCGGCACCGCACGCTTGTCGCCCTTCTCGTACTCAAAGGTGCCCGTCATCGAATTGGCGATGACTTCGGCGTCGGCGCCGACGTAGTCGGACTTGGCCAGCATCTGCACCGCTTCCATGCGGTTGGCGTTGTTGTTCTCGTCCAGCCAGTAGGCCGCACGGATCAAGGCCTTGGTGATCGCCTTGGTGGTGACCGGGTATTTCTCGGCGAAGTCGGCGCGGATCCCGAAGACCTTCTCCGGGTTGTTCTTCCAGATCTCGTAGTCGGTGATCACCGGCACGCCGATACCCTTGAACACGGCCTGCTGGTTCCAGGGCTCACCGACGCAGTAGCCGAAGATGGTGCCGGCTTCCATCGTGGCCGGCATCTGCGGTGGTGGGGTCACGCTCAGCAACACGTCGGCACTGATCTGTCCGCCGACATCGCCCGTGAGTGGTGCGTAGTAGCCCGGATGCAGGCCGCCGGCGGCGAGCCAGTAGCGCAGCTCGTAGTTATGCGTCGACACCGGAAACACCATGCCCATGTTGAACGACTTGCCTTCGGCCTTGTACTGCTTGACCACCGGCGCCAGTGCGCTGGCACTGATCGGGTGGACCGGCTTGCCGTTCTCCATCGGGACGTTCTTCTTCATCGCTTCCCAGATCGCGTTGGAAACGGTGATGCCGTTGCCGTTCAGATCCATGGAAAAGGGCGTGATGATGTCGGCGGCGGTGCCGAAGCCGATCGTCGCCGCCAGCGGCTGGCCGGCGAG
>JBFFJL010000204.1:0-6759 GCA_041555955.1 Nevskiaceae bacterium | reverse complement strand
CCCGATGCCTGCGGTCTATTGGAGCCGACGCTTCCGACGCTGGTAAATGAATTTCTCACAAACGCTGAACTAGGGCCCATTAATCTGGGGCTTTCCGTGCCACCTTCTATTGGCGCCTTGCCCGAATTGAAGTGGTTCAAATTTTTTGATCTTTTGAGCACCTACATCCATCACAGCGAAGCGCTCCCGGGGGTTGCAGACCTCCCTGAACTGTCGGCTTTGGACTTCGCAAGAAACTTGGACAACTCCTATTTGATGGGCTACGTCAGTCAAGGCTATGGCGAAATGGTTTCGCTCGAAGCGAAAGTGCCAAGCCATCGCAATACCGTTCGCGGCGACGAGACAGTAGCGGATACGCAGGTCAGATATTTTTCGATCTGCTCAAATGATTTTTATACCCGACGCATGTTTGATTGCGTTTACGACGAAGAAATTCCGACGCAGGACAACAAGGCAATCATTCTGGTCGGCCGCAAGGCCACGCGGCCCAGCAACGCGACATTCGAATGCGGTGTGGCTTGGCTCAATTGGGGCATTTACGAAGAATCCATGCTGATCTATCGGCAAATGACACCCGGTGCCGGTCCAGCTTTTCCGGAGGCGATCCGTAACGTACCGATGCCGTCAGGCGAACACGAAGAGCAAGTCGTGGGCGACTACTATCCGCGATCCCACTACTGGTCCAAAGAAGCATTTGAGCGTCTGGGTTGCCCTGTAGATCGAGCGAAGTTCAATGCCGCGCAAACAGACCGATGATGGAACGAACGACTGCTTTATGGCAGCAAGTCAGATGCTCAAATTGGGGCATGTCCGGAGGAGGATGGAATGGACAAGCCATAGTTTCCGCTTCGCGCAGACTACTGCCAATCGCCTTTCCCCGGACGGCAAATGCAGAACCACAATGTCGTCTCCCTAAAGCTGCCGCTGGAGCAGGTCTCCTTCTGGCACAAAGCAGACAGTACGAATTGAAAGCGCACCTTCCAGATTTACAGATGGCCTAGCCAAGTGAACTCACTTGGCTAATCGAGTCTTCCAGCTTCTGCGAAAATCTAGACTCACCAACCTGCGTCATCAACAATCGCTCGGTCGCCCGTGTCATTCCGACGTAGAGCAAGCGCGCCTCGTCCGATTCATCCTCGTTCTTCCCTGGCATTTCACAGATACGGGGAATGAACGTTGCGCCGAACTCCAGGCCTTTACTGCTATGTAGCGTCACGACTTTTACTGAGGGCTCGCCATCAAACAGCGTGCGCTTGTCCTGGTTCTTGGCAACGCGCACGGGGATTCCGCGTTTCTTGAGCTGCTGGCTGATCACATCCATCTGATGCTGTTTGCGACAGAGCACGCCGATGTCTGACAGCGACCGGCCATGTGCGCGTTCGTCTTCAATCTGGTCGGCGATCAGCTTCGCTTCTTCATAAGGGCTGGCGCAGCGGATCAGCTCGGGGATTGATCCGCGACGCCCTGCGCTTTCCGGCGCGATGATCGGCGCGTTGTCTTCATCGGATTCCTGCGGGTTCAGCAGTTCTTCGGCGAAGGCTTTGGCGACCGACAGGATCTCCAGCGTGTTGCGATAGTTGAGTTTGAGAATCGTGGTGCGGCCCTTGGCCTGAATGCCGACACTGGCAAAGCTAAACTTGCGGCGCTGCTTCTTGGTGTAGATGGACTGCGCATCGTCATACAACACCAGCATGGCGTTGCTGTCGGGGTCGATCATCTGCACGACGAGCTTGAACCACTCCGGCTCAAAGTCATGCCCTTCATCGATCAACACCGCGCCGTATTGCGCTCGGGGGATCTGGCCGATGTCGACGCCGTGAATCGTTTTCTCGACCAGCTCGGCTGTGTACGCTGCGTAGCCGCGATCCGCTTTCGGCGTCTCCAGCTGGTAGGTGGTGAGCATGTCCTTGCACCAATCATGGAAATTGCGCACGGACACATTCGCTGCGACACCCCGCTCACTCAGCAGCTGTTGCAAGCGCGCCGCGAGCGTGACGTTGTAGCAGAGCACCAGAATTGGCTTGCTCAGGGTGCGGGCCAGCAGCAGGCAGCGATAGCCCAGGATCATGGTCTTGCCGGAGCCGGCAACACCGTGGATCACGCGGTGCCCGGATCCAAGTGAACGCGCCAGCAGCTCCTGCTGCATGTCCATCACCTTGATCAGGTCAGGAATCGCGATGGACTTCTTGTCGCCGTGCTCGTCGAACAGTCCGAACTGACCGCTGTCCGACGAAATGCGTAGTTCAGGGAAAAGATGCCAGCGCACACGCTCGACCTGCGGCAGGCTGAGCTTGCAGGAGAACACCTGCGTGAACATGTCCCACAGCCGCTTCTGGAAGCGTTCGGCATCAACCGACTCGGTCATCTCGTCCTGGCAGATGACCTTGCCCGACGGCAGAACATCCCCGAGGTTGGTGGACTCGAACTGCTTACGGGTGATGTTCGCCAGCACCACGCCCCAGCCGTACGGCATGATCAGCTTGCCGGCATACGGCTGGCCGGCGGGCCTACGCAGCGCCGGGTCGCGCTCTAGAGCCGTCGCCACTTCCAACGCATAGACGCGCGCCTGAGTCATGGGATTGACCTCGTTCACGAGGCCGCGATCCGTCAGCAACGTCGCGGTGCTGAGCGTGAGATCCTGAATCGTATCAAGCTTCCAGTCCTTGACCTCCAGCACAACATAGCCACGGCCGGGATGAAAGACGACGAAATCCGGATGCAGTTGCTTGGGTCCGACCGGCACGTTGTACCAGACGCTGTAGTCGTCCTCGAGCTTCTGCAGAATACGCTCAGCCAGACGCTTCTCGCCGGACGTCATGCGTCCGGCACTGGCGCTCAACGATGGCAGCAACACCGCCATGAACCACTCCCTATGGCGATTTAGATCGCCTTTGTTTCAGGTTTACGCGATTTAGCGTGTGCTGTAAATCATCAATTGCCACGACGTTCACATACGCCCTAAATGGCTCTTCTCGCTACACCCTTAACCTTGTCGTGTCCGCATCTGCAGTAGTCGGTCATCACTCTTCCGCTCTGCGATCTCTTCCAGCGATCCGCGGGCGCTCGCTCGATCCACTGACGCCGGCTGTGGTCGGCATCCGGCAACGCGATTCTGTGTTTCGAAATCCGTCTTGCCGTCGTGTCTCACACCGCCTTAGCGATCACATCGCCGTCGGTGAGACGTATGTATCCCTGGCCTTGTTCATCCGTTCGTGCATCGAACGAAACTCTGACGGGGTGGCTGCGTGTGCCGCCCGGAAACAGGTGGTGAGATGGCTCTGGCTGCTGAACCCACACTCGTCCGCGATGCGGGAGATCGGCATCTGCGAGGTCGTCAGCAGTTTTCGCGCTTGTTCGATACGGGTCATCACCACAAATCGATGGACCGTGGTGCCCATTGCTTCCTGAAAGATGCGCCTGAAGTGCGGCACGCTGATATTGGCTTCTGCAGCCAGCAGGTCCAACGAAAGATCTTCGGCCAAGCGTTCCCGAATCAGCCTCAAGACGCGGTTGATTCGTTCGAAGTGCAGGTGCCGCGGTCCGAGGAGACGTCCAGTGGGCTCCGTCAGCACGCGATAGGTCTGCTCCAGAACCGTCTCGGCCAGAAGTTCCAGGAAATGCTCGTCTGCGGCGACACCCTTGTTGAGTTCGTCAGACAGAGTCCGCGCTATGGCGGTCACTGCCGGATCGGCAAAGGCGACGGGCTGCCGTCTCGCCTGGGCCAGTCGGCGCAATCCTTCGAGCACGCCGCCCGACTGGCCAGGGAAGTAGATCACTACAAAATCGACCGGGCCGGAGTAGTGCCAGTGTGTCTGGCAGTCCGGGGGCACGAGGGCACTCTGCCCCGGAAGAAACTCAGCACGCCATTGTCCCGTCTCGCCTTCGCGGACGCGCGCTCCGTCGAGATCAATCACCAGTCCACAGCCGCCCAATCCCTTGACTGAGCGATCGACGCTTTTGAAAAAGTAGCGCTCTACATAAATCGGATTGTCGCCGTTGATCATGCCCTCAACGACGGGCGACACGCGCAGATCCCTGCGCACACTGAGCCAGTAACTCATTGGGCCCTCCATGATCATATTCTGACAAACATACGCTCATTTCCTGAAACATGCCGCCGCTGCGGCGCCCAGAATGGGCTTCATCAAAAAAGGTCATCAGAGGACCCGCACAGCGGGCGAGGAGATACCGAAATGAAATTGAGTACGGAACTCAAGTTGCCTTCGGTTGGCATGACGGGATTCGAAACCCCGCTCAGCACTGAAGAACTGGCGATCCAGAACAGCGTGCATCAGTTCGCAAGGAATGTTCTGCGCCCCCTGGGACAGGAGCTCGACAAACTGTCTGCGGAGGAGGTGATCGCGCCCGGTTCTCCGTACTACAGTGTGTTTGCAGAAGCGGCCAAGCTGGGCCTCGATTCCAGTCTGCTCGATCAGCTGCCCCCCGAGATGGCGGTGCGTGTCGAGTCCCTGATTGGAGAAGAAATGGGCTGGGGTGATCCCGGCCTCGCCATTTCACTGGCCGCGGCCGGTTTCCCGCTGGAAATGGCGCGCGCAGTGGGCAATCAGGAACTGATGGATCTCTGCGCCGGAAAGATCGGCTGCTGGATGATCACGCACCCCAACAAGGGCAGCGACGTCACGACCTATGACGTCCAGCGCGACTGGGCCAAAGGCGCCCCCGGCAACAAGGGCAACATGCTGGCGACCGTCGGCAAGGATGAAATCGTCATCAACGGTCAGTGCTCCGCGTGGGTATCCAACGGCGCGGTTGCGCAGGTTGCGCTGGGTTATCTGGGGGCAGACTACGGTGATGGATATTTTGCGGAAGACGGCCGCCCCAATGGCGTCGCCGCGATCATCCCGCTGGATCTGCCCGGCGTGTCCAAAGGCAAGCCGTTGCGCAAGATCGGCCAGCGCGCGCTGCCTCAGGGCGAGATCTATTTTGACAACGTCAAGATCCCCAAGCGCTTTGCTGTTGCGCTGAAGGATGAGTACTACGGCAACCATACGTCGGCCTGGTCCTACGCAGGAACCCACATGGGCCAGACCTTCACCGGTGTCGCCCGTGCCGCGTTCGAGATGGCACTGCAATATGTGCATGAGCGCAAGCAGGGCGGCGACCTGCTGATCAACCATCAGCTCACCCGCTTCCGTATTGGCGACATGCTGCGACGTGTCGAGCTGTGCCGTGGAGTTGCACGCCGGTCACTGGCGTATGCACGCATGACGCCCCAGGGGCATGCGTACGCCACAGCGTCTGCGAAGGTCACGATCACGCAGGAAGCGATGAAGGTCGTCGATGAAGCCATGCAGCTTTTCGGCGGCGCCGGAACGTCGCTCGAATATCCGATCGAGAAGCTGTTCCGCGACACACGTTCCGCACTCATCGAGGATGGGGAGAACAACGTGTTGACGATGCGGCTGGGCTTTCTTGCACAGCAACTGTACGCAGAAGGTTGGTCACAACACTGACCTTCGTTTTCGCACGATCACCTGTTTACTTCAAAAAATTCTGAGGAGACTCAAGATGGCCAAATATCCTGTCGTGGTCTATGGCGCCAGCGGCTACACCGGCATGCTCACCATGGACTGGCTGATCGATCAGCAAATTCCCTTCACTGCCGTTGGCCGTAGTGCGGCGCGTATCAAGGAAATGATGGCGGAGCGCGTGGTCCGCCTGGAGTCCGCAACCTACGAAATCATTGAGACCGAACACAGCGTCGAGGCGCTGAGCAAGGTGTTCAAGGGAGCCAAGGTCGTCTGCAACACCGTCGGACCGTTCTGCAATTTCGGCCTGACCACGATTGAGGCAGCGCTTAACGCGGGTTGTCACTATCTCGACACCACCGGCGAGCAGGGATTCATGACCGAAGCGCGCGAACGCTTCGGCGAGCTGTATCGCCAGGCGGGTCTGCTGCTGTCGCCATCAACCGCCTACATGTACACCTTCTCCGAAATCGCGGCACAGCTGGCGTTGGAGACGCCCGGAATTGACGCCCTGGAGACCGCCACGCTGTGCCGTGGCCCACGCTTCACCGCCTCGGGCGTGACCGTTGGCTCCACCGCATCGATCTTTGAGCTGTATCGCCAGAAGCATTGCTATCTGTGGGAAAACGAACTGGTCGAGCACCCGTTCGGTACCCAGGTCAACATCGTCGACCCGAATTTTGTCCAGCCGGTCTTTTCGCTGCCTTGGGGGGGAACCTCACTGCCGCTGTTCTTCAAGGACGATCCACGCGTCCGCAGCTGTATCTCCTATGTGGGCTTCTACGACAACGACGTCATGAAGACCGTGCATGCCCTCGGTCAGAAATGGGATGCCGAATACAAAGATCTGCCCAAGGAACATCAGGACGCGGTGATCAAGGGAATTGTCGATTCCACGACGCCCAGCATGCCGCCGCGTGAACGTACCACCACGCAGCGAACGGTGGACTTTGCCATTGGACGTGGTCAGTTGGCCGCTGTACGTGCCACCGTTCACGGAATCACGTCTTATATCTCGACTGGCGCCTTGCAGACAGCCGCTGCGATCAAGCTGATCGACAACGACACCCGGAAAGTCGGCTTTGCTTCGGCCTGTCAGGCGCTGGATCACCGCTACCTGCTGGGCTTCCTCGAACAGCGCGGCCTGGCTCGCGCGACCGTGCAGCAGCTCTAAGATGGGCGATCAGGAGGAGAGCGGCCATGGCCATCATTGATTTCTTCGATCGCGGCTGGCGGATCAATCCCCAGGGCGTCGCCTATATCCAGGATG
>JBFFJL010000203.1:0-6762 GCA_041555955.1 Nevskiaceae bacterium | reverse complement strand
TGGTGATGGAGGCCGAGCCGCTGAGTGCGGCGGTGGACGCGTCGAGGCAGGACTTGGGAGTGGCGCGGGTCGTGGCATTGTCGCCTCAGGGCGAGCGCTTCGATCAGGCTTGGGCGCAACGATTGAGCACAGAGCAGAATCTGATTCTGCTCTGTGGGCGCTACGAAGGGCTGGACGAGCGTTTCGTGGCTGCGGAAGTGGATTTGGAATTGTCGCTGGGCGATTTTGTGTTGTCCGGCGGCGAACTGGCAGCGATGGTGGTGATCGATGCGATCGCTCGCTTGTTGCCGGGGGTGCTGGGCCATGCGGAGTCTGCAGTGAACGATTCGTTTTCTGCAGGGTTGCTGGACCATCCGCACTACACGCGGCCGGAGCAATGGCGCGGAGGCGGGGTGCCCGAGGTACTGCTGAGTGGTGACCATGCGCGCATTGCGCGTTGGCGCCTGAAGCAGGCACTGGGTCAGACGTGGTTGAAGCGGCCCGATCTGCTGGAGCAGGTTGGGCTCGATGATGACAAGAGAGTGCTGTTGGCGGAATTCATCCGTGAGCAGCGAGTAGACGAGCAAAGGTGAGCACGATGCGCACGAACAAGATCATTGCCGCGATCGAAGCGGAACAGATGAACAAAGAGGTGCCGAAGTTTGGCGCTGGCGATACGGTCGAGGTCAAGGTCAAGGTCCGCGAAGGCGACCGTGAGCGCCTGCAGGCGTTCGAAGGCATCGTGATTGCCAAGCGCAATCGCGGCATGCATTCGGCGTTCACCGTGCGCAAGATGTCGCACGGCGAAGGCGTCGAGCGTGTGTTCCAGACCTACAGCCCGCAGGTTGCCGAGATCAAGGTCAAGCGCCGCGGTGACGTTCGTCGGGCCAAGCTTTACTTCCTGCGCGGGCTCTCGGGCAAGAAGGCCCGTATCGCAGAAAAGCTCGACTAATCAATACACTCGAGCTTAAAGCTCGAGTGTATCTGAGTTAAATCCCGCAACTCACTTGAGTTGCGGGATTTTTGTTGTCTGTAATTTTGCATGACATCCATCTGGCCAACGCCGCGGAAATCGCCGGTGCGATGCCGCAGCGACGGCAGGCGGCTGCGATTATCGCGACGCGTCGATGCTCAGATCGAGTTCCTGCTGCGGGGTGCGCTGGTGCGCCGGCCGTTTGCGCGGAAATGCGGATCCCGTATCGAAGGGGTGTGACCTGCGAGTTCGCCCGACGCCTGACGGGCGACGGCTTCATTTTTCCTGGATCGTTTACAGCAGGCGTCGTGCGGCGCAATATAAACAAACGTTTGAATCAATTGTTTGAATTGTGGCTGACAGTCGAGTCGATTCCGAAATCACCGGTGATGCGACCGCAGCGGCGGTCTTGGCTGCTGCCACCGAAGAGTTTGCCGCGCACGGCTTCTACCTGACGCGAGTGCGGAATATCGCAACGCGAGCCGGTGCCAATGTCGCGGCAATCAGCTATCACTTTGGCGGCAAGCAGGAGCTCTATCTGGAGGTGCTTCGGCGTCAGGCGCAGCGGCGGATTGAGCGCTATCCAATCCCTCCGGCAGATGCCGTTGCACCGGAGACCGCGCTGCGATCTGCCATCACCGCCATTCTGAGTCGGTTCCTGGCCGCCGACGACAGCGCGGTCGTCCCCAAATTGTTCGTCCGCGAACTGGCGGCGCCGACGCCGGCACTGGCGACGATGATTGAAGACGTCATTCGACCGCAATTTTCGGCGCTCAGCGCCATTGTTGCGCAATTGCTGGGGCCGGTCGCCGACACGGTTCTGGTGCAACGTTCGGCCTTCAGCATTGTCAGTCAGTGCATCTTCTATTTATTCGGACGCCCCATTGTCGAAGTGCTTTCACCGCAAACCCTCAGTGGTGACGCGGTCGAGCGTCTGGCACATCACATCACTGGCTTTTCGCTTGGGGGGCTGCGCGCGCTGCGACAGCAGCTTGAGGAGAATGACGCATGATTTCTGATTTGAGTTGGCCGCAATGGCGCAGTGTGGCATTGGTCACCGCAATGCTGTTGACGGTTGTCGCAGTCGGCGCCTGCTCGACGGATGTCTCATCAAGCGTTCAGGGCTATGTCGAAGGTGAGCCATTGCGTCTGGGACCGGGTCGCGCGGGACGGCTTGACGTGATTGATGTGGCGCGCGGGACCACGGTCGAAGCGGGGCAGCGCCTGTTCGCGGTGGATGCGGCATCAGAGCAGGCCGCGTTGAATCAGGCTTCCGCGAGTCTTTCAGCATTAAAGGCTCGATTGCAGGATCTGAGTAAAGGCAGGCGTGAGTCGGAGGTGGCGACGATCCGCGAGCAACTGGCGCAAGCCCAGGCACAATTGCAGCTCAGTACGCTGCAGCTGCGCCGGATCGAGACCTTGTTCCAGCGCCATGCGGTCAGCGCCGATGAGCGCGATCAGGCGCAAGCCCAGATGCAGCGCGATAGCGCACGTGTGCGCGAGTTGCGGGCGACGATTCAGACAGCAGAGTTGGCCGGGCGTGACGACGCCTTGCAGGCGGCCGCAGATGAGGTGCGGGCTGCCGCCGCCGCTGTTGCGCAGGCGCAGTGGAATCTTGACCAGAAGTCCGTTACCGCGCCGGCGTCCGGTGTCGTTGAGGATGTGTACTACCGAGTTGGCGAGTGGGTGGGGACGGGCGCGCCAGTCGTTGCGGTGTTGCCGCCGCGGAACAGGGTTCTGCGCTTCTTTGTGGATGAGCCGCGTCTCGGCGCATTGAAGCTGGGGCAGTCGGTCAGTGTGCACTGTGATGGCTGCGGCGGTGTGATCACGGCCACCATTCAATTTATCGCGGCCGCGGCAGAGTTCACGCCCCCGGTGATCTACTCGCGCGAGCAACGTGCACGCCTGGTCTATCGGATCGAAGCAGTGCCGACCGAGGCTGATGCCCTGCGCCTGCATCCCGGACAGCCCGTCGATGTCGAGCTGGGCGTTTGAGCGCGGCAAATACCAGTTGGGCCATCGAGGTGCAGGGGCTGAGCAAGTCCTTCGGTGCCAAGCGCGTCGTTGATCAGCTGGATCTACAGGTTCGACGTGGGGAGATTTTCGGCTTTCTCGGCCCTAACGGCAGCGGCAAGACCACATCCATTCGAATGCTTTGCGGACTGCTGACGCCGGATGGCGGCAGCGGACAATGTCTGGGCTACGACATTCTTAGCGATAGCGCGCAGATCAAGCGTGAAGTCGGCTACATGACGCAGCGCTTCAGCTTCTACGAGGATCTCTCGATTCGCGAGAATCTGGAGTTCGTGGCGGCGGTCTACCGGATGCAGAATCGACGTGCGGTGGTCGACGAGGCGCTGCGTGAGCTCGGCCTGTCAGATCGCCAGAAGCAACTTGCCGGATCGTTGTCGGGGGGGTGGAAACAGCGCATGGCGTTGGCTGCCTGTCTGTTGCACCGCCCCAAACTGTTGCTGCTGGACGAGCCAACGGCAGGCGTCGATCCCAGCGCACGGCGGGATTTCTGGGCGGAGATTCATCGGCTGGCTGCGTCAGGGATCACCGTGCTGGTTTCGACGCACTACATGGATGAAGCGGAACGCTGCCATCGACTGGCCTATCTCGCATACGGCAAGCTGCTGGCGCAGGGTTCTCCCGCCGAACTGGTGGCGAGTTCAGGACTGTCGACCTGGACCGTCAGCGGCGGTGACATTGATCGCCTGCAGCACGAGTTGCTGCAATTGCCTGCATCGGAACAGGTTGTGCCGTTCGGAAGCAGCCTGCACGTCAGCAGCGCTGACGGTGCCGAGCTCGAGCGGCAGCTGAAAGCCTATTTGGAACGCCCGGACCTGCACTGGACGCGTGACCAGGTGCGTCTGGAAGACGTCTTTATCCATCTGATGCGTGGGGCAGCGGACAACTACGCGGAGGGCGTCGCGCAATGATCGGACGTTTCTCATTCGCCCGGCTGGCGGCGATGGTCCGCAAGGAGTTCATCCAGGTTCGCCGTGATCGACTGACCTTCGCGATGATGATCGGAATTCCGGTGGTGCAGCTGGCGCTGTTCGGATTTGCGATCAATTCGGACCCCAAGCATTTGCCAACCGCGGTCGTGGTCGAGGATCACAGCGCGTTTTCGCGCAGCCTGCTCGCTTCGATGCAGGCCTCGGACTACTTCGATGTGGTCGAAACACCCGCAAAGCTCGATGCGGCCGAGGGTATGTTGCGGGATGGTGATGTGCAGTTCCTGCTGACCGTGCCCACCGATTTTGCGCGGGCGCTGGTGCGCGGCGAGCGGCCGGCATTGCTACTCGAAGCGGATGCCTCCGATCCGGCGGCAACCAGCAACGCGCTGGCGGTGCTGGATCCGCTGGTGCGTTCGGCATTGACAGCTGAACTCCGCGGGCCGCTGGCCTCGCTGTCGCCAGCGTCTGCACCATTTGAATGGAACGTCCATCGGCTCTACAACCCGGAGGGCATCACCCAGTACAACATCGTTCCGGGCCTGATGGGTGTGATCCTGACGATGACGATGATCATCATGACCGCGCTGGGCGTGACCCGCGAAATCGAGCGCGGCACGATGGAGAATTTGCTGGCCATGCCGGTCCGGCCGCTGGAAGTATTGATCGGCAAGATCCTGCCGTATGTTCTCGTGGGCTACGTTCAGGTGCTGGTGATTCTCGTGGCATCGCACTATGTGTTTGAAGTGCCGATTGTCGGCAGTCTGGTTTGGCTCGTGATCTGCGTACTGGTGTTCATCGTTGCCAATCTGACCGTGGGCATCACGTTCTCCAGCATCGCGCGCAATCAGACTCAGGCGATGCAGATGGGTTTTTTCTTCTTTCTGCCGACGATTCTGCTGTCGGGTTTCATGTTTCCGTTTCGTGGAATGCCACACTGGGCGCAGATGCTGGGTGAGATACTGCCATTGACCCATTTCCTGCGTCTGGTCCGCGGCATCATGCTCAAGGGCTATGGCGTCGCAGAAAGCTGGCCCAACCTGTGGCCGCTGATGCTGTTTACCGCTGTGGTGCTGGCGATCGGACTGAAACGCTATCGGCAGACCCTCGACTGAGCAGGCCCTTGAAAAGACGACGGTTCGCCCACAGAAGACGGCGCACTGAATCAACTTTTGAGGGGATTGCATGACCACCGAGACCGTCAAGGAAACGCGCGAGTTCCAGACCGAAGTGCGGCAGCTGCTGCACCTGATGATCCACTCGCTGTATTCGAATCGCGAAATCTTCTTGCGCGAGCTGATCTCCAATGCCTCGGATGCCTGCGACAAACTGCGCTTTCTGGCGATCGAGGATCCCCGGCTGCTGGGCGCAGATGAACTCGCGATCGAGCTGATCCCGGACGTCGCCAGCGGCACCCTGACGGTGCGTGACAACGGCATTGGCATGTCGCGCGAGGAGGTCATCGACAATCTGGGCACAATTGCGCGCTCCGGTACCAAGCGTTTCATGGAGTCCATGTCCGGAGACCAGAAGCAGGATGCCCAGTTAATCGGTCAGTTCGGCGTCGGTTTTTACTCGGCGTTCATCGTTGCCGACAAGGTCAGCGTTGTTACCCGACGTGCCGGCAGCGACGAAGCGGTGCGCTGGGAATCCGCCGGCGAAGGTGAGTTCAGCATCGAGCCTGCGGACAAGGCCGAACGCGGCACCGAGATCATTCTGCATCTGCGTGACGACGCCCGGGAATTTCTCGAAGACTATCGTCTCGGCAATATCGTCCGGCGCTATTCGGATCACATCGGCTTGCCGGTGCGGCTGAAGAAGGAGCAGGGAGAGCCGGAAACCCTGAACCAGGCACGGGCGTTCTGGACCCGGCCTAAGAACGAACTGGGTGACGACGACTACCGCCAGTTCTATCAGCACCTGACTCACGACAGCGATGCGCCTCTCGCCTGGGCGCATCACAAGGTCGAAGGGACGCTGGAGTATATCTCGCTTCTGTACATCCCCGAGCGCGCGCCGTTCGATCTTTGGGATCGCGAGCACGCCCGTGGCGTGCAGCTGTATATCAAGCGTGTGTTCGTGATGGACAAGGCGGCGGAGTTGCTGCCGTCGTACCTGCGCTTCGTTCGTGGTTTGGTCGATACCGCCGATCTGCCGCTGAACGTTTCACGTGAAATTCTTCAGGGCAACCGCACGACTGACAAGATTCGCGCGGCGCTGGTCAAGCGCGTGCTCGACATGCTTGAAGAGATGGCAGATAAACGTCCGGACGACTACGCACGTTTCTGGGCCGTGTTCGGTGCTGTGCTGAAGGAAGGACTGGTTGAGGACGCCAATAATCAGGCGCGCATCGCCAAGCTATGCCGCTTCTACTCGACGGTCGAGAGCGCAACGCAGTCGGTAAGCTTGGCGGCATACCTTGAGCGCATGACGGAAGGGCAGGACAAGATCTACTACCACACTGGTGAGACCTTGGCTGCAGCCAAGAGCAGTCCGCATCTTGAGGGGTTCGTTGCCAGGGGCTTTGAGGTGCTGTTGCTCGCAGATCGCATCGACGAATGGGTCGTCGCACATCTGACGGAATTCGACGGCAAGCCGCTGGAATCGGTCGCACGTGCCTCGCAGGATCTTGAGAGCAAGATCGAAACGCCGGACAAGGCCAGACTGGAAGGCGAGTACCAAGGCACCCTCGAACAGATTCAGAAAATCCTCGGGGCCCGGGTAGAATCCGTGCGCCTTTCATCGCGCTTGACCGAGTCGCCATCCTGCTTGGTGGCGGGTGAGCACGGCCTGTCGCGACGCCTGGAAGAGATGCTGCGGCGCGCGGGCGAGAAGGTGCCCGGGTCGCAG
>JBFFJL010000202.1:0-6820 GCA_041555955.1 Nevskiaceae bacterium | reverse complement strand
GCGCGGCGGAAATGGCAGCGAATTGCGCATCTACAAGGACAATGTTCGCGACCCGGTGCCTTATCGCAGCTTCCGTCTTCCGGATCTGCCATCCCAGTTGCTGATACCGGGTAATTATGTCCGCCTGGTCCTGTCATCCAGCAGGAAAAGAAATCCGGGCAATGTGCTGCTGGATTACCGGGTGCAGACGATCAATTTCGCGGAACAATATTGTCGCGGCACCGAATATCTCAACACCGAAGGCGTCCTGCAGGACGGCAGTGGGGAGCAAGCCTACGCATTCGATTCGAGCTGCAAGTGGCACATCGCCGCTCCAGAAGGTAAGCGCATCCGTTTTCGTATGGAAGCCATGGATACCGAAGCCGGAGTCGATCAGGTGCTGTTTTTCGATGGTGCCGATACCCAGCAACGAAATCTGATGGCTACGCTCAGCGGAAATCAGTTACCGCCAGAATTCACCAGTTGGTCCGATAACGCACTCGTCTGGTTCGTGACAGACGGCAAGAATCAGGGCGCGGGCTGGCAGTTGCGATATTGGTTTGTTGATCCCTGAGATAGATGGCCCCGGAGTCTCCGACCTAGCGCTGATCCAGCTTTAGCGTGGCAAACCTCAGATTTTCCGTCACCCGAGCCCGCTCGCTGGCAGGCAGCAAAGCACTATCCAGAAGCTGCATGCAAGCCCGCCGCGATTTTTCGTATTCGCCGATCCAATACGCGGCAATCGCAAACTCGTCCAAGCAGCACCACTCGTACCATTCGCGGCCGACAAAAAGCACATCCGCTGGCATTGAAATCTGTATGGCGCGACTGGCAAATAGGTAGGCGCTGGGCCAACGCTGGCCGTCTTCACGACAAAGCCGCGCAAGCTCGCCGAGGGGTTCCGCGCGCGTTGGCCGATAGTCATGTGCCTGAAGAAATGCAGCCGATATGACGGGTGCACCGTGGCCAAGCCATTTGTGCAGCCGGGCAATCTCCAGCAAGGAGCAGAAGATCTCTTCTTCAAAACCACCCATCGACACCCTGTGTCTGTACGCAGCATGCGCTTTTTCGAACTGCCCGCTATCACGGTAGCTCTGGGCCAGGTAAAAGGCATAGCGTGTGTTATCGGGTTCAAGCTTGAGGGCTTTTTCGAGTGTGTCGGCGTCCCGTGTGTACTTTTCCTTTGCTGCAGTCTGACTGCGTGCGCCTCCGCCGATGATTTTTATCCATAATCCATCCAGCCGCTTGCGATCAAACGAGCAATTGCAGTCAAGATATTCATGCAGCACACCGACGTAGTGCCACGGAAGTGTGTTCCTGACCAGGCAGGTCCGGCTATACCTTGATCCGCCGTATTCGATCGAGAGGTCATAAGCGTCGACAGCAAGATCGGGAAGCATGAATCCCGCTGTGGATTCAAAGACGTCGTCGGCATCAATGAATAACAGAAAGTCTCCAGAGCCCTTTGCTAAGTTGATCGCTTCATTGCGATTTTCTGCGAAATTCCGCCATGGACGTTCATATAGCTGTCCAGGCAAGCCTTTGAGTTCATCGCGGACAATCTGCTGTGTTCCGTCTGTCGACCCAGTGTCGACAATGACCCAGGCATCAATGAACGGTCTGGCTGACTGGAGACATCGCCGGATCACGTGAGCTTCGTTCCTCACGATCATGTTCAGGCAAATCGTTTTCTTCTTCACATTGCGCCGTCAGCGGTACGTCCGAATCGCAGAATAGCTCGGGATCAAATCTCCAGTTACGGAGACATTCGTCCGATACCGGATCTTGGCGAATTTCTTGTTAGGGCGCGAAGCCGATAGCGGACTGGTGGGTGTCGGCCCTTATGCGTTTTGGTCGCTGCGAAGCGATGCGACGACGACGACGCTGTGGGAAGTGCCGGGGGGTGCTCACAGAAGTGTCTTTAAGGTTCAGGCCGACTTGCAGACGGCCCGCAAAAGTACGACGTGCGGGCCGGAATTCAACAAAACCAATTTAAACACAATCACTTGAAGACGTTTGGTGGGCCCAGCAGGACTTGAACCTGCAACCAAAAGATTATGAGTCTTCTGCTCTAACCAATTGAGCTATAGGCCCCGTGACTTGCGGTGCGTGCATTCGCATGTCGACAGCAGGCGCGGATTGTAGCTCAACGCTGATCCAGGGCGGGATCGACCTTATCTGGAATGCAGGGTCGACGTGCGCGATGTCGCAGCGCTACGATCCATTCAGTGCCGTGCGGCTACGCCGGTATAGCCGACTAAAAGAATGCGCACGACAGCATGCGATGCGCTGGAGGAGAGATGAGATGAGTGTTCAAGCACGGGGCACGTTGCGCCTGGCAATGCTATTGGTCTGGGCCGTTGGTGTTGCGGGTTGCCGGAGCGAGGCGGTCGATGGCAGCGGCGGCAGTCAGGGTTCCGGCAGTGTGCCTGAGCCGCAGGTCTCGATTGATGATGAAGTCGGCGCCGCAGCGAATACGGCGGATCGCTGTGATCCGATCAATCCGGAATACTGCATGTTTCCGTGGCCGAACGATCATTTCACCGTGGCAGACGAAGCGTCGGACACCGGTCGGCGCCTGAATCTGCAACTGGCGTCGATGCCGCGCAATGTGTTGTTGAAGCCGCTGATTCCGACCGAGTGGAACCGCAACGATGGTTTCTCTCCGGGTCAGCTGATTCTGGCGCGAATCCCAGGCGTGGATCTGGCGGCGACCGGTGCGGTACCGATCACGAATATCGCCGACAGCTATCGCGCGGATCAGCCGATCGTGGTGATCGATGCCGATACCCTGCAGCGCCAGCTGGTCTGGTCGGAGCTGGATGCCAACATCACGCAGACCACGCTATGCGATCTGCCCGATCCGGTCGCGGTGGTGGCCGATCTGGTCGGTGCGGCGCCGCTGGGTACTTTGTTGACCACGGTGGCCGACACCTGCAATGCGCTGGGTCTGCCGGACAATCCGCTGCCCGATCCGGGGCCGGCATTGATGGTCCGTCCAGCGCGGAATTTCCAGGAGGGGCATCGCTACATCGTCGCTTTGCGCAATCTGAAGGACGCCGATGGCAATCTGATCGAAGCGTCGCCGGCATTCCGCGTCTTTCGCGACAACCATGTCAGTGACATCACTGCGATCGATGCCCGCCGTGAGCACATGGAGGCGCTGTTCGCGACCTTGGACAAGGCGGGGATCGAACGTGCCGATCTGAATCTGGCCTGGGATTTCACGGTTGCCAGCACGCGCAACAACAGTGCGCGTGCACTGCAGATGCGCGATGTGGCATTCGATCAGCTGGGCGCGGCGGCGCCGATGTTTAGCGTTGACGCGGTGACCGATTTCACGCCGGATGAGAACGCCAACATTGCGCGTGAGGTGTCCGGTAGTGTCACGGTTCCGTTGTTCCTCAACCAGTTGAATGGCGGTGCCGGTTCTCGCCTGTACTACGGCGGGGAGGTGCTGAGCGGCAACCTGGATGCGCTGCCGCAGATCAATCCGTTCAGCGGCACAATGCAGGCTGACTACACCTGCCGGATTCCCCGTGCGGCGTATGACACCGCCGATGTGGCGACGGCGACGGCAGCGGTGCCGGCTCGACCGTCGCTGTACGGGCACGGCCTGCTGGGCAGCCGCGACGAGGTTGGTGCCGGCAACGTCAGCGACATGGGGCAGGAGCACAATTTCGTGTTCTGTGCGGTGGACTGGATCGGTATGTCCACCGGCGACATCGTCAATGTACTGACGATCCTGCTGGATATGTCGAGCTTTCCGAGTCTGGCCGATCGGGCGCAGCAGGGCTTTCTGAACTTCATGTTCCTCGGTCGGGCCATGATCCATGCCGATGGCTTCTGTGCCGACCCGGCATTCAAGGTCGGCGACGCCTGTGTGATCGACCGTCAGCAGTTGTACTACGACGGCAATTCGCAGGGTGGCATCATGGGTGGCGCGCTGGTTGCGCTGTCGCCGGACATCCACGCGGGTGTGCTGGGTGTGCCGGGCATGAACTATTCGACCCTGCTGCGGCGCAGCGTCGACTTTGATACCTACGCAGCCTTCATGTATTCGGCGTACCCCGCGTCGCTGGATCAGAGTTTTGTGCTGTCGATGATTCAGATGCTGTGGGATCGCGCGGAAGCCAATGGCTATGTGCAACATTTGCGTGCCGACGATCCATTGCCGAATACGCCGAGCAAGCGGGTGTTGTTGCATCCGGCATTCGGCGATCACCAGGTCAGCATGTGGACCGCAGAGGTTGCGGCGCGCACGATCGGTGCCAAGATTCACTGTCCGGCGGTGGTCGGTGGGTCGAGCCCGCAGCGCGGCGAAAAGGTGCTGGCTGGTGCACATCCGCAGGTGGAAGCCGAGCCGGAAGGGGTGAACATTCATCGGCGCCATCCCGATGACGAGCCTTACTACGGTATCGACTGCATGGGCGAGACCCACGACGGTTCGGCCATCGTGGTGTGGGATCGCGGGCCCACGGCCAATCTTGACGGCTCGCTGCGTGAGGACGGCGTGGCGCCACCGCCGATCAACAATACGCCGCCGCGGCCGGATCTGGGCTATGGCGGCGACCCGCACAGTGATCCGCGCAAGGACATCAACGCACGTGTCCAGAAGAGCGAATTTCTCAAACCGGATGGGCGGGTCGTCAATGTCTGCGGCGCCGAACCCTGTGCGACGCGGGAGTTCGATCCGTCGCCGTGATCCCCGAACGCGGCGTGGCTGCGGGACTGCTGCGGACAACAGCCCCGCAGTGGTCGAAGTGCGCGTCGCCTCGGGCCTGTCTAGAATGGAACGACGACCATCCCGGTAGCTGACCGGCGCGGGTCGCCACCGAGTCTGCGATGTCCGTACGCACAAAGTTCATTGCGGTGATTGTGCTGGTCAATCTTGCCATCATTGTGGCGGGCGGGATGATCATGCCGTCGTTGCGCCCGGACAGTGGCCTCGAGCCGAATCTGCGCGGCCATGCCAACCGGATCTCGATGTCGGTGGTGATGGACCGCACGCTGACCGATATGCACGTGCAGGCCGAGATGGCCCGTCAGGCGAAGCTCGGCGGTCTCGATCCGGCACCGGCGCTGACACGGCTGCAGGGTGAACTCGAAGCCTTGAACGGACAGGCGCGCTTCCTGCCGGATGCGAATGCCCCGCGGGTGGCAAAAATCCGGCAGCTGATCGAGCGGGATGCGGTGACCATCCGTCAGCTGCTGAAGGACGAGGCCGATGCCACGCGCTACGAGCGCCTGTCCGCGATTACGCTGAAGCTGAAGGTCCAGGCCGGACATGAACTCGCCGCAGTGCTCGAAGCGGACAACGCCGGGGCCCTGGCGCGTGCACTCCAGGAATTCGCCCATCTGCGCGGGCAGCTGGGCTTTGCGCTCGCCAGCGTGGTCGGCGCGCTGATGCTGTCATTGATCGTCAGTGTGCTGGCGTACCGGCGCCTGGTGAAACCGCTGGGCGCGGTGACCGGCGGGCTGAATGCGGTACTGACCGGGCACAAGCCGAGTCAGAGCCTGCAGGAAACCCAGGACGAATTCGGCGACATCGTGCGCGCGATCCGCAAGCTGCAGGCCCAGGCCGAACATATCCGCCGTATTGCCTATCTCGACCCCGGCACCGGTCTGCCGAACCGGAATGCTCTGGACGCCGAACTGCGCGAGGTTCGACGCCTGCGCCCGATCGACGGTAGTCACGGCCTGGTGCTGATCACCATCAATACCTACGCCAATCTGCGCAGCGGCTTTGGCTTTCGTCTGGCTGAGGCGGTGATGCAGGCGGCGTCGGAGCGGCTGCGTGTGCTCGACGCGTTGCCGGTGACGGTGTTCCGACTGGATGCGGAAACCCTGGCGCTGCTGGTCGATCGCGGGATCGCCGAGGCCGTGACCCGCGCCGATCTGAAGCGCGTGACTGCAGAGGCCTTCTCGCGACTCGGGACGCCGGTAGAGGTTGAGGAGCAGCGGTTCCTGCTGGGGCTGTCCGCCGGGGCGGCGATCTATCCGGACGATGCGCGCGACGCCGAGGAATACATCAACGTCTGTGTCGAAGCGGCCAAGGCAGCGCGCGAGCAGGGTTTTGGCCAGCTGCGCTTTGGCGAGCGTGGGCATACGCACCGGCTGCGCAAGCATCTGGCGCTGGCCGAGCAGATCCGCATGGGGCTGCGCGAGGGCCAGTTCGTGCCATTCTTCCAGCCGATCGTCGATATGCGGCGGGGCAAGGTGGTTTCGGCCGAAGTGCTGGTGCGCTGGCGCCAGCCGGACGGACGTGTGGTGCTGCCGGGTGAGTTCATCCCGGTGGCGGAAAATTCCGAGGTGATCCGCGATATGACACGCGCCGTGCTGGCGCAGGCCTGCCGCGCGGTGCGTGCATGGTCCGAGCGCGGCTATACGCTGAGCGTGTCGTTCAATCTGTCGGCCAAGCTGCTAACGCCCCACATCCTGACGATGGTGCGCGATGCGTTGTACGAAAGCGGTCTGCCGCCGGAACAGCTGGTGGCAGAGATCACCGAAACCGCGCTGGTCAGCCACGAGTCGGATGTGGATGAAATCCTGCAGGCCCTGCGCGACATGGGGATTCGACTGTGCCTGGACGATTTCGGCACGGGCTACTCCTCTCTGACGCATCTGTATCGGTTCGCCATTGACCGCATCAAGATCGACCCGGTGGTGTCGCGGGCGGCCGCGCAGAATGCACGCGCTGCGGAGATCATCCGCGGCATGGCCGATCTGGCGCAGCGCCTGGGGATGTCGATTGTGGTCGAGGGCGTCGAGAATGACGAAGACGCGCAGCGTCTGGAGCAGCTTGGTTGTGCGATCCAGCAAGGCTTTCGCTATAGCCGGG